>DATEMX010000083.1:0-2291 GCA_035275365.1 Polyangiaceae bacterium
AGGCCGCCGAGCCGAATCAGCGGAACGACCCCCTGCTTCAGCTTGGCGTCTTGGTCGACGGGCTTCATGTGACCCACGTCGATGCCCGCTTTTTTCCAGCCTTCTTGGTCGAGCGCGAGGGGAAACGGCACCGAGGTGTCGAGCAAGAGAGACACCGGGGGCGCCGCCTTGTCGGTCGAGAAAGCGCTCTTCATGATCATGCCGCCGCCCTTGATGTAGGCCAGCGGCACGCGGGTGGCGCTCGGCGGTACGGGCGGCGTGAAGCTGCGCACGATGAACTGTCCGCCCACGTAATCGAACGTCACGTTGAGGTGTCGGAGCAGATTGACGCCGAGGAGGGCCTTGATGGGCGCGTTCATCTGACGAGACACCGGCGAGAGATCCTGCACCATCGCGGGCACGTCTTTCACTTCGACGCGGCCGCCAAAGCGAAGCGACACCCAAGAAGGCTCTTTGCGCGCAGAGCTGTCGAGCGTCACCTCGGGGGTTCCCGTCGCCACCATGGCGAGCGCCTGTTCACCGTCGATTTCGACGGGCACGAGGAGCGAAGTGCTGTTGGGTATGCGAGGCATCTCGGCAACGGCGAGCATGCCCCCGTTGAGCTGGAAGGGCTTTCGACCCGCGCCGCGCCGCGCGAGGCCGGCGATGGCCTTGGCCCAGCCGTCGCGCACTTCGGGATCCGCCAGCATGGCCTCGAGCTCGTCGGCGGCTTGATCGATCTCGCCCGAGTACCACCTGGCGCGACCGCGCAGACCGCGGGCCTCGCTCGTATTGACGCCTTTGAGGAGGCGCACCACTTCGGCGTAGTCGAGCCGCGCGAGGGCGATGCGACCACCCCACGTTCGCACCTCGATGTCGTTGGGCGAAGCCTGCATCGCGCTTCGCACCGCGTCGGTGGCGTCTTCGAGGTCGACGGTCGCGTAGCTAGCCTTGGAGCGGTCGAACCATTTCTGGGCGACGGGGGACCTATCGATGCCGCCCGGCCCTTTGGCCGGCGAACACCCGAGGACGCTCAAGAGCGAAGCCAGGCCGAGCGTGGAGAGACGAAAAACTCTAGCGATGGGGGTCGTGGCGCTCAAGATGACGTGGGCTCCGCCTTTGGAGAGGGTACGAGGGGGGTGTTGGCGAGGTTTTCGGAGAGAGGACTGATCGACAGGATCCGATCCACGCGGAGGTCGAAACGACCGCGACCGGGCAGGAAATAGCCCAACACTCGCGGGGGGTCGAGGTCCGTTCGCACCTGGGTGATGATCGCTTCGAAGCTCTTGGGGCCCTTGTGGCTCGGACGGTAAGTGAAGCGGACCTGCTCGTTCGCCTTTGCAAGCGTCAGGCACCGCTCGACAATTTCTGGCCGTGCATGACGTTCGCCCACGCGCACATGCCACAAATCGCGCGCCGATCGCGGCGAAAGTTCGGCGACGATCTTCTCGAATAACGCCATCAGCGCTCTCGTGTCGTCACCGGCCCGGTGCGCCCTTCCGCCGTCGATCCCTAGGGTTTTGGTAAGGGAACCCAGCGAATGGCTGGCAGCCATGAAAGCGCGGCGCGCGAGCGTGAGGGTGTCGAGGTAGTACGAGAACCGCACGGCCCGACCCAGACGGGCGAACTCGGCTTCGAGAAACTTCACGTCCCAAAAAGCACCGTGCGCGACGACGATGGCGCCTTCGCATACCGCAGCAACCCGTGTGGAGACCTCCGCGAACGAAGGCGCGTTGGCAACGGCTTCCGGGCCGAGGCCGTGAACGTCGGTGCTGAACGTCGCACTCGGACCCGGGTTGACTAAGGTCTCGAGGGTATCTTCGACTTGGCGCCCGCGAAGGCGCACGATGCAGACCTCGATGACGCGGTCTTTCACGGGATCGAGACCCGTCATTTCGAGATCGACGAACGCCAGCGGCGCCTCCGCGAGAGGCGTGTCCCAAGGTGCCCCTTCGGGCGGCTCTTCGCGTTGTGTCGTTTCCGTCACGGGCGAGGGGCTGTCCTCGCTCGCAACCTTGCCCGCCGCAAGCCACAAATTCCCGTGCTAAGACTACTGCCGCAGACTTTGGCAGGAGCAGATCACGATCATCCAAAATGGCTGAGGCCCAACGTAAAATACGGCGAGGCTGTCGGAATCACCTAGTTCAGACCGGACGAGCCGCCACGCCTCGCCGCTCCTAGCCTAGAGCACCCCAAATCTGCCTGTGCACTGCGCTTCGCTTCGTAGGTCTCCGTGGACTCCGTCCAGTTCCTGGACTCCGTCCACTCCGTCACGGTCAGTCCTTGAGTTGGCGTATGCCCGCTCCGATGAT
>DATEMX010000084.1:0-3479 GCA_035275365.1 Polyangiaceae bacterium
GGTCGTCGCCGAGTCGATCCTCTACGCCCGCATGCGCATCAGCGAAGGCCGCAACATGGCCGAACCGCTCATCGAGTCGAAGGTCTTTCCGTCGATGGTCGTGCAGATGATCGCCGTCGGCGAACAAACGGGGGCGCTCGATCAGATGCTCAACAAGATCGCCGATTTTTACGAAGAAGAGGTCGACGTCGCGGTGGCCGCGCTCACCTCGCTGCTCGAGCCCATCATGATGGTGGGAATCGGCGGGATGGTGGGCGTCGTGCTCATCGCGATGTACATGCCCATCTTCGACCTGGCCGGGAAGATCAAAGGAGACTGACCTTGGCCGGTCGGCTCGGCTGGCTCGTCGCGCTGCGCCTCCTGTTCATGACCGTGCTGTTCGGTCTGACGGGATCGTTCTATCTGCGCAGCGGGTTTCAGCTCGGCACCTATTCCAATCGGGTGCTGCTCGCTTCGCTCCTCACGGCCTACGCCGTCTCGGGAGTCTACCTCATCGGGCTGCGCCGAAGGCGCTACCTCGTGGAGTCCGCCTACGTCGAGCTCGTCGTCGATCAGGCCATCTGGACATCGCTCATCTACGTGACCGGCGGCGCGACGAGCGGCGCCACCGCCCTCTACGGCCTCACGTGTTTGGCGGGAGCCATCCTCATCGGGCCGCGCGGCCCGTTCGTCGCGGCGGCAGCCGGAGCTCTCTTCTATTTCCTCCTCTGCGCGGGCTTCGTCGCAGGCGTCATCGACGTGCCCGTCGATCAGGCGCGGAGCTCGTACGTCGTCGACCTCGGGCAAATCCTCTACCCGTTCTTCATCAACCTGCTGGTCCTCATCATCGTGACGCTGCTCGCCGAATATTTGGCCGAGCGTCTACGGCTCGCCGGTGGCAGGCTCGAAGAAGCCACGCAACGCGCCGAAGACGCCGAGCGCCTCGCCGCCCTCGGACGCATCGCCGCAGGACTCGCGCACGAGATCCGCAACCCCCTCGGGTCGATCGTCGGATCGGTTCAACTTCTCAGCACGGCCGAGGGCGTGGGCGACGAGGGTCGCCAACTCTGCCGGATCGTCGAACGCGAAACGGCGCGCCTCAACGATCTCGTCGAAGACATGCTCCAGTTGGCGCGCCCGCGGCGTCCGGTGTTGACCGAGGTCGACGTCGCGCGGACGGCGCGAGAGGTCGTCTCCCTCGCATCGCAGTCGGGGCGCGGATCCGACGTCGTCGTCCGCTACGAAGGGCCGAGCGAGCAAGAAATGCTCGTGACCCAAGCCGACGCGGGACAGCTCCGGCAAGTCGTGTGGAACCTCGTCCGCAACGCCGTCCAAGCTTCGAGCCCGGGAGCGAAAGTCATCGTTCGTGTCGCCGTCGATGCGTGCGGGCCCACGGCACGGCCACCGCGCGCGAACGAACCAGCCTCGGCGCCCGTCCTCGAAGTGCATGACGACGGGCCCGGAATCAGCGAAGAAGCACGCCAACGGCTCTTCGACGCTTTCTTCACCACCCGTTCGAGTGGCATTGGAATCGGCTTGGCGGTCGTCAAGCGCATCGTCGATGAACACGGTTGGCTCATCGAGGTCGACAGCAAAGAAGGCCGCGGAGCCACCTTTCGCGTCTGCATGGGAACCGACGCGCCGACGACGATCTGAATGCTCGGCGAGGGTGGACGTCTGACATGGGAAGGCTTAAGAACTCGTGGCATCGATATTGCTGCACGTCGGCATAGGAGAGTCCCCGTCATGATCCGTTCGATACGACGTCTCGCTTCCCTTGGTTTGGCCGTCGCCGCGCTCGCGCTCTCCCCCGGCGCTTCTGCCGCCGACTCGGCCGGCACCTTCATTCAAACTCGGCAGACACAGGTGACATCGCTGCTGCGTCAGGCACCGGGCTCTCAGCGCGACAAACAAGTCGCCGCGGTGCTCGATGGCATGATCGACTACGACGAGCTCGCCAAGCGCTCGCTCGCCAAGCATTGGGGCGACCTTTCCGACGCCCAGCGCAAGGATTTCACCGAAACGCTGAAGCGGGTGGTGCAGAAGAGCTACGAGAAAAACCTCAAGAATATCCTCGAATACCGCGTCGACTACCTCGGCGAGGAGCCGGCGCCCGAGGGCGTCGTCGTGCACACGCGCGCGAGCAGCACCGCGACCAAGGAAGAACCCATCGACGTCGACTACAGCCTCCTGCACGCCCAGAGCGACTGGAAGGTATTCGACATCGTCACCGCGGGTTCGAGCCTCGTGAATAACTACCGCAGCCAGTTCAACCGCGTCATCCAGAAAGACGGCTTCGACGCGCTCCTCAAGAAGATGAAGGACCGGCTGGCCAAGGGGCAGCAGCCGGCGTAACCGAACGGGTGTAGCCGCCGAATCACACCCCCGCGAAAGCCAGCGTCGTGGCCCGCGAGGCCGAAAACTCGCGCGTCTGATCGGGAAAACGTATGATCACCGAAGGATGGTCCGCGCGAACAAGCGGCGGCGTCCAGCCCGGACGGCCTCGTCGGTCAACACGTCGGGGGCAGGACACGCGGCAAAGATACCGCTCCGTTTGGCGGTCACGAAGGGGGGACTCGGGCTCGAGCTCGACGAACCTCTTTCGCTCGGCGCTTTCGAGGTCGAGCAGCTCTCGATAGCGCTCGTCGGGCTGACCTTCCCCGTCGACCTCTCCGGAGGCGTGACACGCTTTCGGCACCGTCGGGGCTCGCTCGAACACCTCGCGCTCTCGGTGAGGCGCGATAGGTTGACGGCGTCGCTTGCTTCCAACATGCGCGGGGTGCTGGGCCGCGCGTCTCCCACCGTCACCGTGACGTCGATCGCCGGTGGCGCCATGATCGGGCTGGTCGACGGCACCGCGGCGCTGGCGTTCGACCTGCTTTGGGCTCCGAGCGAGACCGACGTACGCTTCGTCGTCGCGGGCGCCCGCGCGCTGGGTCTCTCGACGCCGGCGCTCGCCGCGGCGCTCCGCGCCCTCGATGGCGTGGTGGGGCATGCCGGCGAACGCTCGGGCGCCACCGTGACGTTCTCGGACGCCGCCGGCATCGTCGCCCGCCAAGTGCTGCCGGGGGCAGGCGCGCGCGTCCCCAGCACTTCCGATCTCAGGTGGGGACCACTCGAAGCCGACACGTTCGGGTTTCATGCAGCGTGCGATCGCGCGTTCTCTCCGCCGCTCATGGCGGCTCACGTCATTCGCGAGCTCGAGCTCGCTGGCATCGCCGAACAGGCCGACAGCGCGCTCGCAGCGAGCGATCTCGTTCGCGCCCGAGAGGGCTACATTGCTCTGCTCGAACGCTCACCGCGCGACGTGGAGCTGGCGCGCCGACTCGCCGACATCGATCGCGCCATCGGTGGGCGCTCCGAGGCAGCGCTCTCCACGCTGCTCGAGGCGATGCCCTTGGCCGAGGCCGGATTTCTCGCCGGCGAGCTGCTCTCCGCAACCGGCAGCCGCGAAGCGTCGGTAATTGCCTTGAGGCAGGCCGCCGAGCGGGAGTTGTTGG
>DATEMX010000085.1:0-15655 GCA_035275365.1 Polyangiaceae bacterium
CCCCGCCGCCGCCCACCGATCATCGAATCGCGGTCAAGCAGCACGCCGAGCCCGATCAAGAAGACAACCCGACAGCCAAGTTCATCGCTGACGAAGCCAACCACGTCAACGAAGAATCGGTCGCGCAGATCACCGCGCACGATCAGGACGACCCCAATCCGAATCCGGGCGGCCACCACGCAGGCCCGCAAGGGCGGCCTGGCAACAGCGACCACGAGAAGGTCGGCGACAGCGACGATCACGCGGGCGATCCCACGCACGCCCCCGGCGAAAACGCGCAAACGCCGGACACGGCGCACACGCAGAAGGCGGCGGCCGCGCCCCCCGCCGGCTCGCCCACCAAGATGCCTGTTCGCGGGCTCGAGCCGAGCCCCAAGCTCGCGGGCACGAAAGCACCGGCTCCGCCGACGCCAGCCGCGCCGAAAGCGCCCGCCGCGGGCGGCGCTGGACCGGCAGCGCCCGAAGCGGTCGCGTCGCCCACCGAAGGCTTTCGCCTCGATCCTGCGCGCCCCGGAGCCGACGGCGCCTCCAACAAAGCCGGAGAAGGACACGCCAGGCTTCCACCTCCTCCGGTGCCAAGCTCGCCCATCGGCATGCTCGGCCTCGGGGGTACGCCCACGCCGAGCGGCATCAATTTGAACCTCACGCCGCAGTCGGTCGTGGCCGTCGTCGGTGAGGACAAGCTCACGAAGGAGCGCATGGCCGATGGCGAGCGACGAAAGAGCGCGCATCGCGGATCATGGACCAATTCTAGCTTCGAGCGTTGGCGCGCGGCCATCGAGAACTACGTCTCGTCGGTGAAGACGGGCAACCAGACCGCGCTCAACGCGGCGCGCAGCGTGTTCGGCACCTATCTCGTCACCATCCACAACCGCATTCACCCGATCTTCGCAGAAGACTTCTTGGGATCGCTCGGGGGTTTGCCGCCGACCCACCCCATGAACGACCCCGCGCTCCAGGCGCGCCTCGAGATCGTGCTCGATCGCGACGACGGGCGCGTCGTACGCATGGGAATCGTGCGAACGAGCGGCATCACCGCGTTCGACATCGCAGCGCTCGACGCCGTCCAGCGCGCATCACCTTTCGGCAAGCCACCCAAAGCCATCGTGTCGCCCGACGGCAACGTCTACTTCCACTGGGAGTTCCATCGCGATCCCGTCTTCGCGTGCTCGACCATCAACGCGCGGCCTTTCCTACTCAACACGCCGGCGCCGGCCGAGCCCACGGAACCCAAAACACCGACCCCGCCCTTTCCGGGGGTCGATCCGCGCGAGCAAGGCGTCCCTACGCAAGGCTCGCGCGAAGGCCGTCTCGAAAAACTGCCGAGGGCGCGCTCTCGTCCCTCATCGGGGTAACACCTGGCGACGCTACCGCTTCTTTCGCGTGCGTTCGCACCGACATTCGAGGGTAGGATGCCGGCGAGGTTTCGAGGTGACGCCCGAGGAGGCCAGCCGATCTTTGATGTCGCAATCTCTGCGCTTGCTCGCCATTGTCGGCCTTTTGGCTTTTTTTCTTGGGCGCGCGATTGCTCCAGCGCTCCCCGGGGCGCGCGAAGGGCTCGACCAAATCATCCGCTACGCCGACGTGGCCGGCGGCTTTGCGAGCTACCTTTTCGCGTTCGGTGGGCTCGCCGCGGCGATCGTCGGCCTCATGCTCACGCTGCGTGAGCGCCGCCTCGGCTTTTCCTACCGAATCGGAGCCGTGGTCACCGGCGTTTGCGTCGTCATGCTCCTCGGGCCGGCGTTTCGCGAACCGCTCCCCGAGCGCGCGAGCATCGCGGCGGCCCTCGCGAGCAGTGTCCTGGCGATCATGGCGAGCCGCGAAGCCATCGCCGTCCCCCGCACGCGTGCGCTCGGCGTCCTTTTGGCGGCGGCGGGCGGAGCAGCGCTCCTTCACCTCGCCGGCGGCGTGCTCGCATGGTACGCGGGCGAGCACGCGCTCTACCGTCTCGCCATATTCGCGCGAGTCTTGGCCACGGCGTCGGTGTTCTTCGACACACTGGCGCTCCTCACGGCGTTTGCCTGGCTCATGACCCGAAATCGGCTCACCACCGTGTGGACGGCCCGCATCGCGCTCTTCGTCGCCTTCGTGCTCGCGTGGGGCGCGGCGCGCGCCGTGCGCGACGCGGCGCCGCTCTGGCAGCTCGTCACCTACCGAGCGCTCGAGCGCCTTTTGCCCATGCCCGACCCGTACGTCTGGATCTCCTACCGCTACGCGCTCGAAACGTGCTCGCCGCTGCTCGCTCTGGCCGCCATCACGGCGCGGGGCCAGATTCCCGCCGTGGCAGCGGCGTTCGCCCTGGCACTCATCGCGCGCCCGACGACCGACGTTCCCCTTTCGGCGCTCGCCCTCACCGTCGCCGCCCTTTCGAGCGCGCTGACGGCCAGGGACGAACGCGGAATGTGGGCCGTCCTCATGGCCAACGCGCGCGAAGGTCACGCACCGCTCACGTGACCTCCCCACCCGACCCGAGAGCGGGCACTTCAGCGGCGCCAGATCCTACCGAACCGAAGCCATTTCGCGCGGATCCGCGCAATTCGCCTTGACGCGGCGCGCCCGGTTTCCTACACCCCCCGCGAGGCCTCGCCTCCCCCGCCGATGACGAAGAGCGGGGTCTTTGTCCCGAGGAGGCTGTCGATGCGAGCGAGCCCACGTTTCTTGTGCCTTTTCCTTGGCCTGGCGATCCTCGCCAGTTGTTCCAAAAAGAAAACGGAAGACGACGACGACGAGCCCACGACCGAGTCCCCCAAGAAGGCGGCCGCCGAGAAAACGATCGAAAAGGCGGAGGCTCCTTCGGCAGGCAGTGGCTCGGTCACCGGGACGATCGCGTTCGCAGGCAAGGCGCCCGAAGCCGCCGAGCTCCCTCGCAAGGCCGATCCCGTCTGCGCCGCCAAGCCCATGAAGTCGAACGAGGTCGTGGTCAACGGCAACGGCACGTTGAAAGACGTGCTCGTGCGCATCGCCCCCGGCTCGGTGAAGGGTAAGTTTCCGGCCGACGGCACGGTGTCGGTCAAGCAGGAAGACTGCATGTACGTACCGCGCGTGCAAGGCGCCGTCGCGGGTCAAGTCGTGAGCATCGAAAACACCGACAAGACCATGCACAACGTCCACACCTACAAGGGCCAGGAGACCATCCTGAACCAGGGCCAGCCGGCAGGTTCGCCCCCCATCAAGAAGGACAACGTCGCTACCGAAGCGGCCGTCCTCAAGTTCAAGTGCGACGTTCACCCGTGGATGACGGGCTACTTGATCGTCACCGATCACCCCTTCTTCCAGACCACCGGCACCGACGGTGCTTTCAAGCTCGACAAGGTCCCCGCCGGCAAATACACCATCGAAGCGTGGCACTCGAAATACGGTGTGAAGACGGCACAGGTCACCGTCGAGCCGAACAAGAACGCCGAGATCAAGTTCTCCTACGACGGGACGGAAAAGGGCGAATAGCGCCGTCATGACGGCACCCGCGCTCGGCGTCTTCGAACCGAAACCGATCTCCGCGATCGCGCTTTCCGATCTCGTCGCGCTCGCCAAGCCGCGCATCACGGCGCTGGTCATCACGACCACCGCGGGAGGGTTGTGGCTCGCCCCGGTGAAGATCGGCGCGCTCACCATCGCCCTCACGCTCGTTGGCACCGTGTTCATCGTGGCCGGCGCCAACGCGCTCAACATGTATTTGGAGCGCGCCGTCGACGCGCGCATGGACCGAACACGCGATCGCCCCTTGCCCGCGGGAAGGCTTTCCCCCAAGGTGGCGCTGTGGTTTGGCGTCCTCGTCTCGGTGATCGCGGTTCCCATCCTCGCCATCGGTGTCAACGCCGTTACCGCCCTGCTCGCGGTGCTCGCCAACTTGAGCTACGTGCTCGCTTACACGCCGCTCAAACAGCGCTCGCATCATGCGCTCCTCGTGGGCGCCGTTCCCGGTGCGATGCCGCCCTTGCTCGGTTGGACAGCCGCCACGGGCCAGATCGGCGCCGGCGGTCTCGTTCTCTTTGCCATTTTGTTCCTCTGGCAAGTGCCGCACTTTCTGGCGATCAGCATCTTTCGACGCGACGACTACGCGCGGGCGGGTCTCCTGGTGATGCCCAACGTGGTCGGCGTGCGCGCCACCAAGCACGGCATCGTCCGCTACCTCTTTGCGCTGGTCGCCGTGAGCCTCTTGCTCGTCCCGCTCGGCGTCGAAGGCCGGGGCTACCTCGTTGGGGCGGGCGTCCTGGGCATCGCGTTCTTCGGTTGGGGTTGCTACGGGCTCGCCGAGGGCGCAGGCAACCGCTGGGCGCGCTCGCTCTTCGCGGTCTCTATCGTCTACCTCGTTCTTTTGTTTTGCGCGCTCGTCACCCAGGCGCGTTGAACCCCTCGGGGCCGGTCATGGGGCTCGTGTGAGGTCGCGAAGCAAGCTCGGGATCGCCGCTGCCTTGCTGGTGGCGTCCGCGGCGTTCGCCGGATATCGCCGCATGGGAGCGCGCACAGAAGAGCCGCTCCCGGTGCTCGTTCAGATCGACGGCTTTTCGCTCGTCGATCAAAGGGGCAAGCCCGCGACGCTCGGCGATCTCGCCGGCAACGTGTGGATCGCCGATTTCATCTTCACCGGCTGCCAAGCGGCGTGTCCCATGCTCACGTCGCGCATGCGAACCTTGCAGAGGCACCTCGAAGAGCGCGAGCGCGCCGTGGGTCACGCGCTGCCGGTGCGTCTCATTTCCTTTTCGGTCGATCCCGAGGTCGACACCCCCGACAAGCTCGCCGCCTACGCCGCCAAATGGGGCGCCGACGAGCGGCGCTGGTCGTTTCTCACCGGGTCGCTCGCCGACGTCAATCGAGCCGTCGTCCGCGGCATGAAGATCCCCTTCGAGAAGAGCGAGAGCGACGCCACGTCGAACACGGCGGCTTTCGACGTCATGCACGGCGAGCATCTCGTCGTCGTCGACGGCCGCGGCCGCATCCGAGGCTATTTCGTCGCCGATCCGGAAGGCATGCAAGCCCTCGAGAACGCGGTGGAGACCTTGCTCATCGAAACAGGAGACCAAGGCTCGTGACGATCGTCGAAGCGCTTCCTACCATCAACGCGACGCTCAACGGCACGAGCGCGTTGCTCCTCTTCATCGGCTACCGAGCCATTCGCGCGAAGCGCATCGACACGCACCGCCGGGCCATGCAAGCCGCCTTCCTCACGTCAACGATCTTTCTCGTCTGCTACCTCACGCGCTTTTACCTCACCGGCGCGCATCACTATCCGGGCGGCGGGCTCGCCAAGACGCTCTACCTCGTCATTCTATTTTCACATATGGTGCTCGCGGTAGCGACGGTTCCGCTCGTTCTGCGCACGCTCTTTCTCGCGCGCGCCAAACGGTTCGCCGAGCATCGCAAGATCGCGCGCGCGACGTTTCCGGTGTGGATGTACGTATCCATCACCGGCGTCGTCGTGTATTGGATGCTGTATCACTTCGCGTAGGCAGGCTCAGAATTGGCGAGACCCACGGCGAGCACGCGATACGAGAGCCCAAAAGCCCGATTCAACTTGCCTTCTTCGGCATGGATGTGTTTGGTCAGGGGGATGGTTCGTTTCTCCCTCCGCCGTACCCTCCCGCTCGTATCCACCCTTCTTTTCGCGATCGTCGTCTCCTCGGGGGTGGAGGCGCAGCGCAAGAAAGCCGCCCCAGCCGCCGCCAAGAAGAAGCCTGCGGCGCCGGCCCCCAAGCCGAAGCCTGCGGCGCCGGCTCCCAAGCCGAAGCCCGAAGCCGTCAAACCGGCCGAAGAGCCGAAACCCGAAGCCCAGCCCGCCGAAAAGCACGACGACCCCGAAGAGAAGGACAAGAAGAGCAAGGAACCCGAAGAGGTGCACGTCACGGCGCACGATGGCGACCAGCCCTCGCTCCTCGACATCGCGATCGGCATCAAAGGTTTCCGCCGCAACCTCGGCTACAAGAGCGACATCTTCAACGCGCTGCCGAGCTACGATCTCGGCGTGGCGCCCGCCGCCGCCCTGCAGCTCGGGGTCTATCCGGTCAAACTCGCCGACGGAAAAGTCACCATCGGGCTGAACGGCAGCTTCGAATACGCCTTCGCCATGAAATCGAGCTACGATCGACCGCCCGCCGGTCAAGAGGGCCAGAAATACTCGACCAAATCGATGGGCTACTCGGCGGGCCTCCAGGCCAACCTCACGTTGGCGCCCACCACCTCGCTGCACGGCGGCGTCGAATACGGCGCACAGTCGTTCAAGGTCGACCTCCCCGATCCCACGTCCAACAACGCCGGCGTCCCCGACGTCGACTACAAATACATCCGGCCCAACGCCGGCGCGCGTGTCGGCATCGCCGACCATTTCGCCGTCCTCGTCAACGTCGGGTACCTGCTCGTCACGAGCGCCGGCGAGATGATCTCGCCCAAATATTTCCCCAGTTCGAAGGCCAGCGTCGCCGCCGTCGACGGCACCATCGGCATCGGCTACGAAATCCCGCTCGGCACGCTGAAGCACTTCGAGATTCGACCGGCCATCGGCTATCGCCGCTATTTCTACAAGTTCAAGCCCACGAGCAACAACGTCGCGACCGATCCGTACGTCGCCGGCGGCGCGCTCGACCAGTATTTCTCCGCGTATCTCATGCTCGGCCTGCGCATGTGAGCGCGCGTCAGCGCTCCCGTGCGATGGTCAACCCGGAAAACTTCCATGGCCCGCGCGAAGTGAAAGCCGGATCCTACGTCGGCGGCTTCGGGATCTTGAGTCGGCGCTCGTATGCGGGTGTCGGCAAACGACGAGCTCGCCGTCAGTCGGTGTTCCCGTCGGTCGAGCTCGAGTCGGGCACGTCGGCCGGCGCTCCTGCATCGACGGCCGCTCCGCACAGACCCGGCGCGTGGTTACCGAGAAGCTCCGCATCGAGGCAGCCGAGGCCCACCACTTCGACGCCTCCGTCGCCGCCCGGCACATTGTCCGCGAGATAGCCACAACATGCGGCCGCGAGCTTTCGACGTGTTCATAAGGTGAACTTTCGCGAACTTGTCGCATGGATGCCGGCGGGTGATTTGCGGCGAACATTCCGTCGATGTCCTCGAGGGCAAGAGCATCCGAACCCGGACCGTAGGGATACGGTGCCTCCCTATCGAGTTTCGGGCATGAACAAATCACCGATGGTTCGCATCGGAAGGACGAGCCGCGGCGAGCTCACAAGTCGCTGGAATCCGTGCGCCTGATAGAAGCGCGACGCTCGATCGTCGATCGGGTCGACGACGATCATGCACGAGCCAACGACATCGGCATTTTCGTAGGCCTTCCGCAGCGCCCGAGCGAGGAGCACGGACCCGAATCCACGTCCCTGGGATTCCTTGGCAATCGCCAAGCGACCTAGCAGGGTGGCGCTCACGAGAGGATAACGTGGGACGAGCTTGCGAGCCGCCTCGGGCACGCCTCCGTGGCCCAACGCCAAGGCGCAAAGTGTGAAGTACCCGATGATTCTGTTCGGCGCTGCAACGCGGACCAACACGAACACGGCGTTCGCCTTGCGTCGCATATCCTGACCCGCCTGTTTCTTCAGGTACTGGTCCAGGCTTTCCACCCCCGAGAAGAACCCGTCGCGGGCATGTCGCCTGACGTCGAGCGGCTCGACTCGAAACTCGTGCGCCCGCTCACCGCTCGATTCGCTCACGCTCAGCCTTGACGGCCCGCTTCAAGCGCGCCGATGCTTTGGGGGGATGGACCAAAAGATCGAAAAAGAGAGACCGATCTCGTTCTGAAAGGACGAGGTTCTCGTGGCGAGCGATGCTGCGTTTCGCAGCGTCCCCTAGCACATGGAGACAATAGTCCGTGAGAGTTTGCCGCTCGAGGTAAGCAGCTCGCTCGACGAGGTTCTTTGTCGACTTATCCACACGAAACCCGAGACGAGCGGAACGCGCGCGATGGTCGACCTTTCGAACCGAGGAGGATTTGCTGCCCATGAGCGGAGTGTACGTCCGCTGGACGTACACCGCAAGCGGACGACCACGTTCTTAAGAGCCTGGGGCTGCCGCGATCTCGACGTCGCCCGACCGCACCACGTGACAATGGTCCGGGTGGAGCAAGTAGTTGGTGGGGTGATCTCGAGGTCCCCGTGCGAAGTGTGACCGCGCCCCGGGACTCGCTGCGCTACGGCGGGGCTCAGGGGGGAGAGACCCAGTAGTGTTAGTGGTCGCCATATTTTTGCGCATGCGCGCATGCTGGCGGTTTGTCTGTTGGTCGGACGAGCTCCAAAACGGGTATTGGGAACGCGTTCGGTGCGAATGGCTTCGCGCAAGCCGCGGAGCACTGGGTCGCCTTCGGCCTTGTCGAAGGAGCCCATCCGGGGTCGAGGAGGACCACGCACCACCGCTGGTGAGGAAGGACCGACGCGGTTTCCAATGTGGAGGAACGGTGGCGTTTTAGAGACTGCGGCGAGCAGGTTGGGACGGGGTCACCGCGTCCGAAAAGTTTCGCAATACGAACTCTGCCAGTGGTCGCGCGTTGGTGAACGGTGCATTGCGCAAATGTATCGGGTCGGATCCGTACGCCAGGCCTCCACTCTCCGGGACACGAAGCTTTGACTATAGGCGCGGAGCGAGGCTGCGAGCAAATTCGCGTTCAATCGCCTTGTCAAGGGCCTATGGTCGGGTCTAGTGTCGATCAGTTCTTCCTTCTACCGCGGACACCTCGCGATCGGACGGCTCCGTGCACTCGGTTCTCTGCAATCCGGTCACCCAAGCTACGCGACACGCGGAGGCCAGTCGTGGACTGCGCGGCATGTCAGGCTATTAATCCAGCCGGCGCGAACAGGTGTCGCCAATGCGGCGCCAATCTCTCGACGGCGTGTCCCTCCTGCGGTGGCGGGAGCCCCGCGGGGTCGCGCTTCTGTGCAAGGTGCGGTGCGGTCTTGGGCGAGGGTACCCGAGCCGCCGCCGAGCGCCGCCAGATTACTGTCCTCTTTGCGGATATCGTGGGGTTCACGTCCCTTTCGGAGCAGCTCGACCCGGAAGATCTGCACGCGCTGGTCTGCGGCTATCGCAGCGTCTGCCGCGAGGCAGTGGTTCGGTTCACCGGACGAGTAGCTCAATACGTGGGCGACGGCGTGATGGCGTACTTCGGAGTACCGGCGGTGCACGAAGACGATGCGGTCCGAGCGTGTTACGCATCGTTGCAGATTCTGGAAGGGATGAAATATCTCAACACCGGAATTGCTCGCCGTCTTGGCGTGACCTTGCACGTTCGGTTGGGGCTGCACACCGGCATGGTCCTGATAGGCGACGTCCATTTCTCGGACGAGAGGGACCACGCCCCGGCGTCCCTCAGCCCTGACGCTCTCGCCGTCGGCGACACCCCCAACATTGCGTCGCGCATCCAGTCCCTCGCACCGCCCGACGGTATCGTCGCCTCGGATGTGACCGCGCAGCTCGTGCGTGGGTACGTCGAGACGGTCTGGCTCGGAGAGCACGAGATCAAGGGTTTCACGCGGCAGAGACCCCTGCACCGGATCGTGGCGCGGACGGAAGCGAGGACCCGGCTGCAAGCGGCCGCGCTGACGAGCCTCACACCTTACGTCGGTCGGGCGGAGCAGCTTCAGCTGCTCGGCGATACCTGGCGGTCGGTCTGCGATGGAGCCGGTCGCGCAGTGATCGTCCGGGGCGAGCCCGGTATTGGGAAGTCCCGAATCGTCAACGTCTTCCTCGAGTCGGCGGCGGACGACGGCGGTCTCGTCGTGGAGGTCTCGTGTTCGGAGCTGACGCAATGGAGCGCCTTGGCGCCGGTCATCCAGTTTCTCGACGCGCGCATGCGCACGCGAGCTGCCGACTCCACTCCGATGGCCAAACGGCAGGCGCTGCAGGAAGCCATCGGTGAGCACTCTCGTTTCGGACCGGACGCGTTCGCGCTGGTCGGCTCGCTTTTGGGATATCCCGACATCGACGAGTCGCCGTTGAAGAACCTTTCGCCCGTGAGGCGCCGCGCACGACTGCTCGAAGTGCTGAGAGACTGGCTGGCTTCATGGGCCGAGCTCACTCCCACCGTGGCCTGCTTCGACGATCTGCACTGGGCCGATCCCACCACGCTCGATCTGATCGACCTGTTCATGAAAGAGACGCTGCGCGGGCGCACGATGATCTGCCTGACCGCCCGGCTGAACTTTCCGGAGCGATGGTCGGGTCCCAACGTGCACACCATCAGCCTCAATCGCCTGCCGAACGACGAGGCCGGCGCGCTGGTGACGCGGGTCGTCGGTGGCCGCATGCTGTCCCCCGAAGCGGTTGCCAGCATCGTCGGCCGCAGCGAAGGCGTCCCCCTCTACCTCGAGGAGCTGACCAAGGCAGCGCTCGAGCAACCCGACCGAACGGACCAGGCCGGGCAGGGCATGAGCGAAGGCGACGGCCGCGCCATTCCCGCGGCGGTTCGCAAGTGCTTCGAAGCCAGGTTCCACAGGCTCGGAGAAAGTCGGCAGGTGGCGCAAATCGGCGCCGCGATCGGCCGTGAGTTCAGCTACGAGATGGTGCGCGCGGCGTACCAGGGAACCGACGCCGAGCTCGTCGATCACCTCGAGAACCTCGGCCGAGCCGAGCTCATTTCGACGCGCGGCGAGCCGCCGCACGCGACGTACGTCTTCAAGCACGCCCTGATCCAGGGCTCCCTCTACGACACGCTCGCCAAAGAGGCTCGGCGTCAGGTTCACGAGCGGATCTTCCTGAAGATTCGCAATGCGACATCCGGGCCGGAGCTGGCGGCCCACCACGCGGAGCAAGCGGGTCGTATCTCCGATGCAGTTCCTCTTCTCTCCCTTGCCGGGCAGAAGGCCCTGGAGCGAACCGCCGTTGTCGAGGCCGTCACCCATTTCAAGAGGGCCATCGGGCTGCTGCAATACGTCGAGGAGCCGGAAAGGACGTGGCAGGAGATCGAGCTACAGTCACGGATAATGCCCGCCCTGATGGCGCATCTCGGCTGGGCGGCGCCCGAGGTGGAAACTGCCGCGAGCCGGCTGCGCGAACTGGCGAATTCACGCGGTGACAACCAGAAGCTCTACGCCGCAATGTGGGGCCTGTGGACGGTGCACTTCGTTCGGGGCGAGCTGCACGCCGCCCTCGACATCGCACAAAACGTCTACAAGATGGCAAGAGGCGCCGCCGATCCGATCAGTAAGATCACCGCCTGCCACGCGCTCGGGTACACCTGCTACTACCGAGCCGATCTGCTCGAGGCCCGCCGGATCGCCAAGGAAGGGATCGCGCTCTACGAGCTCGAGACCGAGCGCAAGATCGTCGACCTGTTCCAGCTCTCGTCGGGCTCCATCACCCAGGGATTCTGCACCGCGGCTCACTGGCTGCTCGGCGAGCAGGATCAGGCCGCCGAAAGGCGGGCCCGGTGGCACGAGGTCATCAAAGATTTGAAGCACGCTCCGAGCAG
This sequence comes from Polyangiaceae bacterium, assembly GCA_035275365.1. Classification (GTDB taxonomy): domain Bacteria; phylum Myxococcota_A; class Polyangia; order Polyangiales; family Polyangiaceae; genus DASWDH01. The sequence continues at coordinate 11,387 of DATEMX010000085.1, forward strand.
CGCTCTGTCGTGGGCGTTCGAAGGCTACGTCTTGCACATGTTGCGCGATGCTCCCGAGCTGCGAAAGCTCGCGCTCCGGCTGCGCACGATCTCCGAGCAGGAAGGATTTCGACTCTGGATCTCCATGTCCCACGTCTTCGAAGCGTGGGCGCGCGCCCACGAGGGCGATGTGCAGGCCGCCATCGATCAAATGAACGAGGGGATCGCCGGCTGGCGCGCCACCCATTCGCACCTCACGATGTGCGACAACACGGTCATGCAGGCGGAGGTTCTCCTGCTGGCGCGCCGCACCGAAGATGCGCTCCCGGTCCTCGCTCTCGGCAAGGAAATCTGCGCCAAATCCGGAGAGCGCACGCTCGAGCCCGAGCTGTATCGCCTCGAAGGCGAGGCGTTGGCCACCCTCGGGCGGCGCGACGAGGCGGCGTCGGCCTATCGGAATGCCGTCGTCCGTGCCAGAGAGCTGCGCACGCTCTCGCTCGAGCTCCGGGCGGCGATGGGCCTTCATCGGCTCGTGCGCAGCAGCGCCACGCTGGCTGAGCTCCGCGACACTTACGGCAAATTCACCGAAGGACTCGAGCGGCCGGAATTGAACGAAGCGAAATCGCTTCTAAGCACTGGAGGCATCTCCCATGGAAAACGAGTGGCAGCAGAATAGTGGCGGCAAGCCCGATGAATGGACCGATGCGCAGTGGGAGAGGGTATGTCGGACGGTTCGAGAGGAGGCGCGGCGCGTTCGTGTTGGCGCCTCGTTTCTGCCGCTCTACGGCCCGTTGCCGCCGGAGGACTACGCGCCCGTCGAGTCGAGGAGTCCTCGAAGCGCGTGGGAAGACCCGCCCGAGAGCGGTGGAAAGGTCGACATCGGCAATGCAGCGCGCTTCGTCGAGCGCGCCCTCCTCGGTGTCGGCGGCATGAACAGGGTCGTCCGAGCGTTCGACCGGGACCTTCGCCGCGACGTCGCGATCAAGGTCCTCTTGCCGGGTTCTTCCTCGATCGGCGACGAAGTCGACCGCTTCACCACCGAGGCGCGCATCACGGGACAGCTCGAGCACCCGTACGTGATACCGGTCTACGAGTTCGGGCGTGACGATCGCCGTGGACGTTTTCTCGCCATGAGGTTGGTCCAGGGCCGAACACTCGAGGAGACGCTGGAGCAAGCCGGGATCGCCCGGCTTGAAACTGATCGATTGGCCGACTTGCTGCAGGTCTTTCTCAAGGTATGCGAGGCCATGGCGTTTGCCCACAGCAAGGGCATCATTCATCGGGATCTCAAGCCGTCGAACGTCATGATCAGCGACTTCGGTCAGGTGTACGTTCTGGACTGGGGCATCGCGCGACGAGTCTTGCCTGCTCCCGATTCGATGGGAAACCGTCCAAGCGAGGACGACATGGAAATGGAGCCGGAAACGGACCCCGATCCTCCGGGCCTCGTAGGAACGCCTGCCTACATGGCTCCCGAGCAGCTCTGGGGGCTTCATGACGAGCTCGGCGAACGGGCCGACGTGTTTGCGCTGGGCGCGATCCTTTACCAGATCCTCACCGGCCGACCGCCACGGCTCCCGGAGAGCGTGCGACTTCTCCTCATGGGCCAATCGCCGTCGGACATTCCACGGCCGGAGGAAATCGTGCGAGGGGCGGCTGTGCCCGCCGAGCTTTCACGCATCGCGCTCAAGGCGATGTCGCACGATCCCAAAGATCGGCACGCTTCGGTCACGGAGCTGCGGGCGGAAGTCGACAGGTTCTTGCGCGGCTCGTGGCATTTGCCACGCGTTCGTTTCCCCGCGGGAACCATCATCATGACCGAAGGCGAAGCGGGCGAGTCCGCTTACATCATCGTCGAAGGGCGCTGCGTGGCCTTCAAGCAGGATGGCGGCACCGAGATCGCGTTGCGAGAGATGGGGCCCGGCGAGGTTTTCGGAGAGACGGCGGTGTTGTCGCAGAAGCCGCGAAGCGCCAGCGTCCGGGCGGCCACCGACGTGCTCGCCATGGTCGTGACCGGCGAAATCCTCTCCAACGCGCTCGGGCTCAACGACTGGATGGGAACGTTCGTGAGGGCCCTTGCCAACCGCTTTCGCGATGTGGACGAGCGCCTGCGGCTTCTCGAGCAAGAGGAGCGCCGCCGGACCGCTCCCCCTCGTTGAAGCGATCCGGATCGCTACTCTAGCCAGGCCTTTGGTCCTTCGCCGTCCATCTTGCAGGCGAGGTCGAAACGACCGGTTACGCCGACCTCGGCGACGAGAGAGCTGAATGGTCTGGTCAGGTCGCGCTCATCGGTATTGGCCGGGTGATTGTCCGACCTCGCGGCCGAAGAGCCGGGCAAATGCGCTGACGTTCTGGTAGCCGATGCGCTGCGTAATCGATTCGACGCTCAAGGTCGTCGAGCCAAGAGCACCTTCGCAGCATCGATGCGCACCCGCTGTAGATAGGCGATGAGATCGCGACCAAGGCCCATAACCGACACGTAGTCGCGAGGCGCAAAGAGTCGTAAAGCCCCAGCACCTGGGCTCCCGAGCAACCTGGATAGGCGAGAATCGCTACACCCACCATGCGGTAGAGTAAGGGCGAACACCTAGCACTACTGCGAGGGATTTTTCGCTACCAGATCGATCGTCGGAGCTGACATAACCCAACGAAACCTGACCGGACGGCACATTTTTCGCTGCGGCGAAGCAAGGCTTTTGGGGCTTTCGCGGCCAGTCGTAGTTCCGACGGCCTCGCCGTATCTTACGTTGGCTTAGCGTCATTTTTGCTGATCGTGATCCGCCGATGCCAGTAATGCTAGCCCGCGCTACTTGCCGTCATCGTACTCTTCAGTCGTGCGCGGAGCGGCTGGCAGTTGGCGATCGAGTGATTCGCGATAGCGCAAGCACCCGCGTAGAAATTGGGGCCATTGCGGGACCGCCAGCCCACCCCGCGCCCATTTCAAATTACGCAAAAATCCATTGCCGGCTACACGGTATGAATGTATTGTACGTCCTCGTGTGATTCTGTGAAGGATCGGAGCGAGGCCGAGGTTTTCGCCTTGCATGACGGGAATCGTCGCGACGGTTTCTTGCGTCAATGCGCCCCCCCAAAACACGCGCGGATAGCCCATGAAAGTTCTCCTTACAGCTTCGTTCTTGCTCTCGGCTGCAGCGATTGGCCTGGGTTTCGCGGCGGCCACGATGCATGCGAAGGCGCGAGCGACCTCGGTCGGTTCCGCGGAGCCTGGAGCGATCGGAGCGGAGAGCGACGTGCCTTCTTCGTCGACAATGCGGGCAGCAGTCCGGACGTTGGCGACGAGCTCGTTGAACCATCCCGCTCCCGCCGCCCCAGAACCGCCGCCCCCGGACCGTGGGCCGCGCGAGCCGCCACAGACGGCCGCAGAAGAGCGCGAGGCGACGATCGCGCGCCTTCGTGCGTCGGGCCCTGACGGCGGGCGTTTCGCGGCGGGTTTGGGTCGCGTGAAGGACGAGTGGTCGAGCGTCGCGCGCAGCGTGGGGGCCAAGCTCGGCGACTGGGAGTGTCATGCGGCCGGCTGCTTTTCGAACGTGTCTGCCGCGAACGAAGGAAAGGCAGAAACCATGAATGAAGTCGTCACACGCCTCCCGTCGTTTCATGAGTGGCCAGGATCGAAGTTGCGTACAGGGATCGAATCCGCCGATGGCGGGGTGGAATACTCGTGGTTCTTGTTTGCCGCCGACGAAACCGCGGCAGGGCAACCCAGCAGAGGAGACGGAACATGAGCGCACCCGATCAACGTCCGAAGGTGGCCCTCTACGCGGTGCTCGGGGCTTCCGGCACCGTTGCCCTCGTGGCGCTTGGATACATTTGGGGTGCAGGTGCCGCCAGCGCGTCGGCGTCGGTGTCCGTGCCGAGCGCGGTCTCGAGCTCCGTGACCCGGCCTCGATCGGCGACGGCGGGCGAGCATGCGAGCCCCGAGCTTGCGAACGCCGGTCCGCGTGAGTCGCAAGAGCCGGAGCATCCTCCAGTCCCGACGGTCCCCGACAAGACGCCGATCGAATTGCGCGACGAGAAGGTGGCGGAGCTCAAGGCGTCGGGGCCCGGCGCGCCCGAGCTTTTGAAGCAAGCGCGAGATGCCAGCGTTGCTTGGACCGCCCTCGCCGCCAAGAAGAAGATGGCGGCCACGTTCGACGATTGGGAGTGCTACGCGGCGGGCTGTTACACGAGGTTGGTTCAGTCGTCCGCGGCGGACATCGAAAAGTTCACGCATTTCTTGTCGCAGTCGCGAGAGTTCAGTCAATGGCCGGGCGGGAAACTTCGCACGGGCCC
>DATEMX010000086.1:0-4909 GCA_035275365.1 Polyangiaceae bacterium
GAAACGTGGCCCTTTCGTTGGGCTACTTGACGACCGACGCGACGTCTTGCTCGGCTTGCTCGCCGGACTGCTGCATGACCTTGCCATAGAGGTGTGTGCGTTCGGTCACGAACCAATAGTCGGCCTTCTGCCCGTCGGCGCCTGGGACCTTGACGAGCTCGATGAAGCCGAGCGGGCCGGAAGAGCCCGTGTAGTCGACGCGTACGACGCTGGTGTTGCCTTTGGGCGGCTCGGCGACGTACTCGTTAACCCGCAGTTTGTCGATCTTCTGCATCCAGTTGCCGGCTGTTTCGTCGGCCTTGTCTTTGCTTGCGGGATCGGCCCACGCTTTGGTGCCGTCGGGGCCACCGCGTACGAGCTCACGCGTCTTGCCGCCGGCGCTGACCTTCGCGGAGACGACGTCGTAGTCTTTCCACGCATGCTGGTCGTGCTCCATGAGGCGGCTCTCGCCCGATTCGAGATCGCGGATGCCGTCGGCCTTGAGCACGTAGGCCTCGGTCGACGCGGGATCGATGACATAGGTGTCGGTGCCGCCCGGCGCCGTGGATCCGACGACGAGCTTCTTGTCTTTGCCACCGATGGTGACGGTGACGCTCGTCTCCTTTTTGTCGAATCCGTATTCGGCCGCCTGTGCCTCGGGGATCTTTCCGAGCGAGCGCACGGCTTTGAGGGGCGCGAAGGCTTCGATGACCTTTGTCGCGGGAGCCGACGAAGAAAAGATGGTCACGATCTTGGGAGCCGGCGCGGCGACGCCGCCGTCGGGAGCCGGAGGTGCCCAGCCGTCGCGCTCGGCCGAGCCGAAGAACCAACGTTCGCCCTTCTTCTCGTCGCGTGACTCGAGCGTCAACTTCTTGCCCTTGGCTTCGTAGACGACCTTCTGCACGTCGGTGGGGCGCACGTTCCACACGGTAACGTTGCTCTCGCGCGCGCCTTGCGGCGTCTTTTCTTTGCTCCAGGCGAGCGTGGCGGCGAGCCCGCCGATGGCGAGAAGGCCCGCGTGGAACAGGACCGGACGAAGCGGGTTCATGTTATGCGGCTCCTTTCTGCTCGGGAGCCACGGGGGGCGCGGCGGCCCGAGCCGGACGGCTCTTGATGCGTGAGCGGCGGCTCAGGGCGAGCCCGAGGCCGAGCACCACGGCGGGAACGAGGAAGATGGTCCCGTAGAAGAGAACCAGATCCTTCTGCTTGGTGTGCTCGATCTTGATGTCTTCCGTCGTCGCGATGGCGCCGGTGAAGCTCTCTTCGCCGCCGAGCCAACGGATGGCGTCGATGAACATGATGACGTTGGCTTCGTTGCCGAACACCGCGTCGGAGAGCGCGTCGGCGTCGCCGATGGCGAAGATGCGCAGCTCTTTGACGGTGGTGTAGTTGGCGGCGTGCGGATCGAGCATCCGCGAGACGGCGGCGCCGAGGTTGAACTGGGTCTTCTTCTCGCTGTCTTGGTAGGCAAAGTCGCCGTTTTGGTCGGCGAAGGTGTCTTGCATCGCCTTCAACGCGAAGTCGAATTTGAGCGAGGCGTCGGCGCCCGGCCGCTTGTCGAGGGCCGCGGCGCCAGCGAAGACGACGTGCGCGCGACCGGAGTTGCGGCTCAGCGTCGACACCGACGCGTGCGAGGAGAAGCGGTTGGTCACGAGGATGCCGCGGTCGGAGTCGTTGAAGCGGCGGCGCAGATGGATCTTCTCGTTGGCCAGCGGCGTCGGCGCGTAGCTGAGCCCGGCGAGCTCCGCGATTGGATCGAGGTCGACCTTGCCGTCGGGATCGAGCGCAAGCAAGAGGTGCCCGCCGCCGTCGACGTACTTCTTCAGGGCGGCGATCTCACCGGGCATGAAGGCCCGCGACGGACCGAGGATGGTGACGACGGTGGCGTCCTTCGGGATCTCGACGCCCAGGCCTTGCGCGAGACCGAGGTCCTTCACCGTGTAGTTCTGTGACTCGAAGAGCTTGCGCACACCGCTCGCGGTGCGCCCCTCGGCGGCGTCGCCGCCCTCGTTCATCTCGCCGTGCCCCGTGGTGAGGTAGGCGGTGCGCGCTTCGCGCGACACTTTGATGAGGTTCTTCTGAAAATCCGTATCGAGCGTCTTCAACTTGGGCCGCGCAGGGTCCATCTCGACGCCGAGGGTCATCGACTCCTGCGTGGGCCCGCGAGCGACGACGAGCACGCCGTCTTGGGTGACCTTCCAGTCTTTCGCGAGGCTCGGCTCGAGCAGACGGTCGTGAACCTCGTAGGTGAACTTGGGAGAAGCCTTCGCGAGGTCCTTCATGTAGGAGGCGACCTCACGACCGACGTCGTTCAGCGGAGGGAAAAAGAGGACGACTTTGACCTGATCTTCGAGCCCCTTGACGATGTTCTTCGTCGATTCGCTGGGCCGCGACGTGCGAAAGAACGAGTAGTCGGCCTTCCACTCGAGCTCGCCGGCCGCGTAGGTAAAGAGCGCTCCGTAGACGAGGGCGAGCCCCAGCGTCAAGCCAGCGGCCCAAGCCGAAAGAACGCGGCGGCCTTCGATGTTCTCGGCGCGGCGCATCGGCGCGAGCGCGCGCTCGGCGAAGAAGATGGGCAGGGCCGAGAGCACCACGAAAGCCACGAAGGCGATGGTTGCGATCGCCTCGAACTTGTTCTTCGTCTCGAAAGTGACCTTGGGAATGCCGATGAGCTTTTCGCCCGCCTCGGTCGTGAGGAACGCGAGAGCAAGGCCCAGCAAGGTGATGCCGGCGAAGATCGTGAGCACGCGATCGATCGACTTGCGCTCGCCTGTTGCGGTGAGCACGCCGCGCAGCCGGATCAAGAAGTACGCGAAAACGAGGCCGAACCCCGCGAGCGACAACGTGATGCGCGCCGAGTTGATCGTGGACAAGACGCGCTCGCCCAAAAACATCGAGACGAGGCCGGCCACGTAGGTGACGAGCGGCAAGGCTCGGTTCTCTTGCTTTACCTCCATCGGCGTGCCTCCAAGGTCTTGGTCGCGGCGAGCAAGAAGAAGTAGATGACGCCGACGTAGTAGAGGATGTTCTCGAGCCGCAGCGTTCCGAGCATGAAGCTGCGCTGCCGCTCGTGGTGAATGGCGAGTGACAAGAGGAAGTTGTTGACCGGCGCGTCGGCCACCTTGGCGGCCATCCAGAGCAGGAGCAAGACGCCGAGGACGGCGGCGCCGAGAACGGCGGCGATGACCTGCGTTCGCGCGAACGCCGACGCGAAGAGCCCGATGGCGACCGCGGCGCCCCCGATGAGCAAGATGCCGAGGTAGCCGACCAAAATGTGCCCCACCGAAACGCGGCCGTTCACGAAGATGAGCGCCGGCATGTAGGCCGTGAGCGCGGTGACGCCGAAGAGGAACGTGAACAGGGCGAGGAACTTGCCGAGCACGATCTCACGATCTTTGACCGGGGCCGTGTTGATGAGGATGAGCGTTCCCTTCTCGCGCTCGTGGGCGATGAGCCGCATCGAGAGGGCGATGGCGCCGATCATGGTGACGCCGCTCGTGTAGTAGAAGAAATCGCTCAGCACTTCGGCTGAGAGCTTGGCTTTGCCGGCGCCTTGGCCACCCATGGCGCCGACCTGGAAGAGCAGCCCCTCCAAGAGGAGCATGACGGCGGCGACGATGCTGCCGAGGGGCGAGCGAAAGTACGATCGGAACTCTCGCTGCGCGATGAGGAGCGCGTTTCTCATGCCTGTACCTCTGCGCCGTTCTTGGATTCGGGTTGGGCGAGCCTCAGGAATATGGACTCGAGCTCTCGGTCGTTTTTGGCGATGCCGAGCAGGGCGACGTCGCCGAGAACGAGCGCGCGGCAGAGCTCCTGGCGAACGTCACGTTCGGCTTCGACGCGGAACGACGAGATGTCGGCGCCGGGCTCGGTGGCGTCGACAGGTTCCACCGCCGTGACGCCTTTCACCGATGCCAAAAGGCGTTTGGCTTGGCCAGCGTCGCCGCGGACCGTGACGACCACTTCGGCGCCTTCGACGAGCCGCGACGAGAGCTCGGCCTCGGTGCCGGCGGCCACGATTTCGCCGTCGCGAATGACGAGGATGCGATCGCACGTCTCGCTGATCTCGGAGAGGATGTGGCTCGAGATGATGGTCGTGTGGTGATGCCTGAGGTTTCGCACGAGCTCGCGCATCTCGACGATCTGCACCGGGTCGAGACCCGAGATGGGTTCGTCGAGCACGAGCAGGCGAGGCCGGTGGACGACCGCCTGGGCGATGCCTACGCGCTGCCGAAAGCCGTGCGAGAGCGTGGAGATGACGTCGTCGCGCACGCGATCGAGCTGCGTCGAGACGAGCACTTCTTCCACGCGGGCTTCGGCGTCCTCTTGCCCCAAACCACGGAGTCGCGCGGCGAACACGAGGTATTCGCCCACCGTCATCTCGTCGTAGAGGGGTGGCGCGTCGGGCAGGTAGCCTACGCGCGCGCGCACCTCGTCGGGGTTGTCGACGACGTCGAGGCCGTCGACGCGAACGCTGCCCGACGAAGGCAACAGATCGCAGGCGAGGATGCGGAGCGTCGTCGTCTTGCCGGCGCCGTTCAGGCCGAGGAGTCCGACGATTTCGCCCTTGGCGATGGAGATGGAAATCGGGCCGACGACGCGTCTGGCTCCGTAGTACTTCGTTAGCGCTTGGATCTCGATCACGGCTGGTTTCCCCAGGAGGTTGGCAGGCGATTGAACAGCCGACGGACCGCTTTATTCCCCAATGCCCTATTCTTGGCAACACGAAACCGCGGAAGCAACATGTGCCTGCCTGGCGGAAAATGCCGCAGGGGACCTATCGCTCGCGGAAATCGAGAAATTGATCGATCTGGCGCGCGAGAAATCTGCAGCGGTAGTGCTACCAGGTGAGCCAGCCGAGGCCCCGGCGAGGAGCCGGCCGGAACTTTTCGACGGGTGCGTCTTCGTCGACGCAGACATAAGAGGAGAT
>DATEMX010000087.1:0-2662 GCA_035275365.1 Polyangiaceae bacterium
TCTCGTCGGCGGCCGGTACGTGGGCGAGCGTTCGGAACGAGCCCAGCTTGGAAGCGAGAGCAGGGACGTCGCCGCCGTCGGCCCGCAGGTACGCGGCCTTGGCGACCGTCGCGACGGCGAGCGCGGCCGACGCGTCGTCGAAGGCGAGCGAGAGCGAAGCCATGCGGGTCGACCGCACGTGCTTCGAAAGCGCGTCCCATGCAGGCGGGTCGAGCGCATCGATGACGACGGCGTCGGCGCCCGAAGCTCGCGCCCGGAGCGCGTCGTCGGCGCTCGTTACCATCGCGAGCGAAAAAACGGGACAAGATCCGACCGCGGCGCTCACGGCGCGCATCGCGTCGCCCGGCGCTCGCACGGCAAAAGCGGTGATGCCGGCGGCCGCCAGCCGGGCGGCGTCGTCGGACCGGTCGACGAGGGCCACGAGCGCCAGGCGTTTCTTGCGGGTTGCGATGGCCTGCAAGAAGTCGCGCGAGCTGGGTACGATGGAGGCGACGTCGATCATGCTCCCAAGAGAGATCGCATCGCTCTCGGGCGCAAGGCCGGACCGTTCGAGCGGGCCATTGGTCGGGCGTTTGGCTCCCTCGACGGGCGCGCTCTCAGAGTACCATGCCCGCGATGACCGAGACGAAACACCCGTGCCCCTGCTGCGGCCACCTCGTGTTCGCGGAACCACCCGGGTCAGACGACATTTGCTTGGTTTGTTTTTGGGAAGACGACGTCATGCAACTCCGCTGGCCCGAGCTCGTCGCCGGCGCCAATGCCGTGTCGCTCACCACCGCTCAGCGCAATTTCGCGAAATTCGGCGCGAGCGAGGAGCGCTTCGCGGGCGACGTGCGCCCGGCGTTGCCCGACGAACCGAGGGACGCCGAATGGCGGCCCATTCGCGCCACCGATCCTTTCGAGGGGCCGGCGGACTCGGCTCCTTGGCCCGCCGATCGAACGAAGCTCTACTATTGGCGCTCCACGTTCTGGCGTGCCTCGTGATTTCCGACGACCGTCTCCGCGAGTTCATGCGCGAGGCCATCGCCGAAGGAAAGAAGGCGCTGCCGGCGTGCCGCCCGAATCCGCCGGTGGGATGCGTCCTCGTGCGCGATCTTGCCGTCATCGCGCGCGGGTACACGCAGCCCCCCTATCAACCGCACGCCGAGCCGATGGCGCTCGCGCAAGTCGCGGGCACCCTCGAAGACGTCTTGGCGTTCGTCACGCTCGAGCCTTGCGCCTTTCACCAACGAACGCCTTCGTGCGCCAAAGAGATGATCGCGCGGCGCGTGGGGACTATCTACGTCGCGCTCATCGATCCGCACCCGCAGAACCAGGGCCGCGGCATCGCCATGTTGCGCGACGCCGGCATCACGGTCGTCACCGAGTTTCTCGCCGACGAGGCGAAGCCTCACCTGGCTCCGTATCTGGCGGGCGGCAATTGGGGCGAGCCGCCCGTCGGCTGGTGAGCCGCCTCTCTTACCAGAAGTACCGCATGACCATCGCCATCGAGAAAGCAGTGCCCTTGCTCGAGCTCGAAGGAAAGCCGTTGGCGTCGAGGCCTTGGATGGGCGGCAAGCCGAGCTCGGCGGCCAAGGTGAGCCCGAGCTCGAGGTCTCGCCGGCCCGAGTAGTACGTCCCGAGCGCGAGGACGTTGTTCGCGCTCGCCGTCGGATCGTTGTCGTTCTGCGCCGAGAGTCGATACTCGGCCAAAAATGCCAAGGGGATCACGAGCGGATCGAAACCGAGCGCGACGCCTCCTTGTGGCACCCAACCGGTTTCGTTGATGTCGACCCGCCCCACCGAGACCGTGTACGGGCTCCGTTGAAACCGCCGGAGATCGAGCCGAAACGAGCCTTGGATGGAGAACATCGGCGAGAGTGCCTGCGCGATGTTGATCGACGCGCCTGCGCCCCACGAAGAACTCGGCTCGGTGATGAGATCGCCGAAGTTGGCGACGACGTCCGGGATGCTGCGTAAGGGTTCATTGCGCAACTCGCGCGCGAGCGGGCCCAGCGTGAGCCTCCCTCCGCCGTTGATGCCGATGGCGTCGAGGCGGGCCGTGAGCTGCGTGCCCGTGCTTTCGCTGCGAAGGATTCGAAACGCTACGCCGAGCGACGCTCCATAGGAATAGGTAGAACCGAGCGTGGCCAAGGCCTTGCCGCTCGTTCCGGTCGTGAACTGACCCAAGAGGGCGACGCGCAAGGCCCATCGCTCGCCGAGCCGCCCTTGAAAGTCGATGTTCTCTCGTACGCCGAGCCCCTGAACCGTGAACGTGGCCGGCCCTAAGGGAACGTCGCTCACCGTCTCGAAGCGCCCACCCGTTCGAGTGCCGAAATAGGTGTCGATGAAGGCCGAGTCGATCGTGGCGGGATAGTTGAAGGTGTACCCTCCGAGCGTGCGTGGTTCGTCGGGGGCCTTGGTTTCCTGCGCGAAAACGCGCGACGGAGTCAAGATGCATACGGCGGCGAGGACGACAGCGAGTCGCATAGGGGGGAGATCCTCTCGCGACCGATGGTGGCCACGTTTGGGCCGCGTCCAATCGACCAAAGGATGCCGGGTCGGCCGCCGAGGCGATGCGCGGATGGCGACGCCGCTTCGACCTGATTCAGCGATCGGGCAAGTGCGGTCGAGGTGGGCGCTTGCGCTCGCGGAACCAACCGCGGTAGCCCTCCATCACCTT
>DATEMX010000088.1:0-7266 GCA_035275365.1 Polyangiaceae bacterium
GGTTGGGCGGGTGCGCCTGGGCGCTCGTCGCGGCGTCGGGGTCGAGGCCACGTCGGATGGGTCGAGGGACACGCGGCCCCGCGGCGCGACCTGCTCGACGCTGGTCAGAAGCGTCGTTGGACGCGGTTCACCGCGTCACGAGCCGGGCTAGATCCGTCGGACCGCGTGCGTGGCGGCGGCGAGATCGGCCAAAATCGCCTGGGCTCGCGGCAGAAAGACTTCGCCGGCGGGTGACAGTGTCATCCCGCGGGCCGTTCGCGCGAAGAGCGGGCGGCCGAGCTCTCCCTCGAGGTTGCGAATCTGCCGACTCACCGCGGGTTGCGCGACGCAGAGGCGCCGCGCGGCGCGGCCCACGTGCTTCTCTTCGGCGACGGTCACGAAATAGCGAATTTGCGCGAGGCTCACCCGCGCAGCCTAGCATCCGCGGTTTCGGATTTCCGCGGCGGTATTGCCAGATCGAAAAGGTATTGGACTTGGCGCCTTCACGAATCAAAAGTAGCGCGCGTGCCCGTCGAAATTCTGAACGAACGCGAGATCGCGGCGATGCGGTCCGCGGGGAAGGTCGCGGCCGCCACGCTGGCAGCGGTCGCGGCGCGTCTCCGACCCGGCGTTACGACCGCCGACGTCGATCGGTGGGTGCGTGAAGACACCAAGAAGCGCGGCGGCACGCCGAGTCAGCTCGGCTACCACGGTTTTCCCGCGGCCGTCTGCACGAGCCGCAACAACGTCGTCTGCCACGGAGTTCCACGGGCAGACGAGATCCTCGAAGACGGAGACATCGTCAACGTCGACGTCACTACCAAGATCGGCGGCTTTCACGGCGACACTTCGGCCACGATTTTCATCGGCGAGCCGAGCCCGGGCGCGCGTCACGTCGTCGACGTTGCTCGCCGGTGCCGCGACGCCGGGATCGCCGTCGTGCGCGAGGGCGTTCGCCTCGGGGACATCGGCGCCGTCATCGCCGAGCTTGCCGAAAAGGAGGGCTGCTCGGTGGTTCGCGAGCTCGGTGGGCACGGCATCGGACGGGTGATGCACGCCGAGCCGCACGTGGCGCATTTTGGCAAGGCGGGTACGGGCCTCCGTCTTCGCGCCGGGATGGCCTTCACCATTGAGCCGATGGTGAACTTGGGCTCGCCCCAGATCCGCACGCTCGGCGACGGATGGACCGTCGTCACCCGCGACGGACGCCTCTCGGCGCAGTTCGAGCACACCCTCGTGGTGACGAAGACGGGTTGCGAGATCACGACGGCCGGATAGGCTCGTCCGCTCATCGATGAGCAAATCTCGACTCGAAGCATTCAGCGACGGTGTCATCGCGATCTTGATCACCATCATGGTGCTGGAGCTCAAGGTTCCCCACGGCGACGACTGGGCCGCACTCGGCCCGCTATTGCCGGTACTTTTGACGTACGTCCTCAGCTTCGTCTACCTGGGCATCTATTGGAACAACCACCACCACATGCTGCACCTCACCGATCGCATCAACGGCAAGATCATGTGGGCGAATCTGCATTTGTTGTTTTGGCTGTCGCTCATTTCGTTTGCCACCGGTTGGATGGGCGAAAACCACTTCGCGCCGCTACCGACCGCGGTGTATGGCTTCGTATTGCTGATGTCGGGCGTCGCCTTCACCATCGTCGAGCGGCTCATCGTGGCCGATCAGGGGGAAGGCTCGAAGCTCGCCGCGGCCGTCGGCAAGGACGTCAAAGCCTGGATTTCCGCGGGGCTCTACAGCCTCGCCATCCCATTAGCGTTCGTGAACCAATGGATTTCGGACGCGATCTACGTGTTCGTCGCCTTGATGTGGTTCGTGCCCGATCCCAGAATCGAGCGGCGGCTGGCACGTTACTAAACCAGCATTCGCGTACGCTCGGTCTGTTGCGCCTCTCGATCGAGGCCAGCGCTAGCCCTCCCAAGCGTGGCCGGCGGCACTGCCGTCAGAAAGAACCGCTTCCCTGCAGGCCGATGACGGGTCCTGCCAACGGTGCCAACGTCCAGCCACGGCCGCCGCTCTTCGAGGGCTTGTCGCCGAGCGGGAGAAGCTGAGTCGCTAGCATCCCGACGACCACGCCGCCGGCGGCCGCCGCTATCTCAGCGAGCTCCGGTCGGTAGCGCCCGCCGTGCAGGTAAGGCAAGCCGATGCCCAGGCCGGTCCCCACGAGCGCACCCGCGATCACGTCGCTGTAATAGTGCTTGCCCGCGCGTACACGGAGGTTCGCTGTCGCCGCGGCGAGCGCGAGCTCCGATGCCCACATCGTGCAGCGCGAGGTTCGGTCGGGGGTGTGTTCGGCGAAGAGATACGATCCGCTCATGGCCGCAGCGAACGTCGTGCTCGAATGACCCGAATAGAACGAAATTTGCGACTCGGCTCCGTCTTCGGTCGGCTCTGGAAAGGGGACGCCGTTCTCCGCGTTGGCGCTTGCGTAGGGACGTGGTCGGCGCACCGTGAACTTCACCAACGTGTTGAGGAACAAGTTGGCGGACAGCGTTTCGGCGTACACGACGCCGGCGTTGCCGAAGGCCGGGCCGACGCCGCGCCCGAGCTCGCCGGCCACGGGGACGACCAGCGCCAGAGCGAAGGTCGTATCGCTGAGCCTTGCCGCTTGGGACGAGTGATTGCCTCGCACCGATAGGTCCCCGGGGAACCACGTCGGATCGTATCCGGGGGTCCCGTCCAAAAAGAGAAGGCGCGTGAGTTCGGAGCCGAGCAGCAAGGCGCCCGTCGTGGTGCCGTGGACGGCGTAATACGTGCCCGAGCGCCACTCGTCGGGGGCGGAGTCGGCGCTCGCCGCCGTTGGCCACGCGACCGCGAGCGTGGTGAAAATGGACCAGCGTCGCCTGCTTCGGCTCGGTGATCGCATGCGGCCACGCTAACATCGTCGCGCAGCTCCGCGGCGATGGCCCAATCGTTTCTGTAGCCGGAAGTGCGCACCTCGTTCCCCCAGTCTAGACCTATCGCAGGACGGTAGAAGCCCTTTGCTACGGGTCTCGGGTCACGCTACGCTGAGAGCGCGCTGGCTCAAGAATGTGAAGGGCCAGGCGGTCTAGCAGAAAGCATTTCGAAGGGGTACCGATCTCCATGACCGAACAGAAGGAAAGCTCAGTTCTCTTCTCCCTCAAGGAGTTGATGAACCTCGAAGAGGATCGCATCAAGCAAGAGGACGACGACAAGAAGCGTCGCGCCGACGCGGAGGTTCAGGCGCGCCTCGACGCCGAGCGCCGCGCCCGCGAACAGGAACAGGCCCGCCTCCAAGGAGAGGAAGAGCGCCGTCGTAACGACGAGCTACGCCAGCGCGAAGAAGCCGCGCGCATCGAGGCAATCCGGCATGCCGAAATCGAGAAGGCCCGCGTCGAAGCCGAGCAGCGCGGTCGCATCGAGTCGATGACCAAGCAGCAGGAGCACGAGCGCCACCTCACCAGCCTCAAGCAGGACGAGCACAAAAAGAAGCTGCAGCGCATGGTCGGCATCAGCGTCGGCGCGGCGGCGATTCTCCTCATCGGAGGCGTCGGGTTCTACCTCGGCAAGATCAAGCCGGAAGCGGAAGCGCGTGATCGGGCAGCGCAGGTCGCGCTCGAACAACGCGCCGAGGAGACCAAGCGCCTCCAACAGGCGCTCGAAGCGTCCACCCAGAAGGTCAACGATTTGGTGGCCCAGCTGAGCTCGGCCCAAGACGAGAAGACTCGTGCCGAGCTGAAGGCCAAGTTGGCCGAAGAGCAAAAGAAGCAGCAAGCCTTTGCGCAGCGCGCGGGGGGGGGCGGCAGTCCCGCCAAACCAGCGAGCGAAGGCTCCAAGAAACCGTGCAATTGCCAACCAGGCGATCCGCTCTGCTCCTGTTTCTGAACGCGGGGCCAGCCCCGATGGGGTGCCCCGCAGGCCGCGCCCTTGGTACGACTGCCTGAGTCTTGGCATCGGCAGATCGCGATCAGCAGATTTGGCGGCGACCCAACTCAAGTTACGGCGAGGCCGTCGGAACTACCCGGTCAACGCAAAGTGAGCCGCGCCGCCTGGCCAGTAGTGTTAGTTGCAGCCAATGCGGTTCTTGTCGAGCGCCACCTCGTCGATCCATGCGACGAACCCGGGGCTAGCGCTCTGGTAGTTGTTCCAACCAACGCGTAGCTCCGCAAACGACGGAGGAATGTCGGTGCCGCCGTATTTGCCCGCCCCGTTGCTGAGGGCGATCGACGTGACCTCGTTTCCGTCGTAGTAAAATCGATAGCTCTGATCGGCGTTGTCGATGTGCCACTCGGCGCAGTGCCACTTGCCGTCGAAGGTCCAATCGTAGGGGCTTCCTTTGCCGAATTCGGCGCCGTTCGGCTGCACGTTGTAGAGAAATTGATGCTTGCCGTTGGCGTCCTTGACAGTGTCGACCACGCGGTATTCTCCGCTGCCGCCCACGGGCCCCACGCCTTGTAGCGCGACCATCGTCGAGTGAACGAACACGGTGGGGACGGGCAGCTCGACGCGATAGAAGATGCGCCCCCAGTGCCCGCTCCCGACCTTGTTCGCGTCGGTGTAGATGCGCCGCTCGCCGTTGGCGGCCGCCGTGATCTTGAGCGAGTGCGTGCCGCGGGCCGCGGGATCGCTCGCGCTCACGCTGGCGCCGCCGTGCTTCGTCCACCCGCTCGGTACGGCGCCCTCGGCGGTGCCCTCGAAGTCTTCGCAGATGAGATAGGGGCTGGCCGCGCAACCCGGCCGAGCGTCGCTCGCGTCGGCGCGCCCCGCATCGAAGCCGCCGTCTTTGGGCACCGACGTCGGGGCGCCGCTTGCGCCGCCGCTCCCACCGGCCGCATTTTCGCTGCCGCCCGTTCCGGCCGCTCCCCCCGAGCCCGTCGACGTCGCCGAGCTCGGGCCCGAGGCGGCCGACGTGGTGGCCGCCGCGTCGAGAGCGTGATTCGGCGGATCGCTTTCGGCATCGGAGAGACAGCCTCCCGACGCGACAACGGCGATGGCGGTCCATTGCGAGAGCATCCTTCGACGATGGTTCATGGTGCTTCCTCGGTGGTTCGCGTGCACAGAACGGGTCAAGCAGACGGCGACTTTTCCTCGCCCATGCGCGAGCGTGAGACGGGCCTTCGAAAATCGTACGGTCCGCTCCGAAAATCGGAGTGTCCGAGCCGGAGAAAGTCCTTATTTTCGCGAGAAATGCGGTGGCGCGGAGATTGCGCTTGGACGGCCCGGAGATCCCGCGAAATGAAAATGACGATCGGGCGATGGGCCTTTGCCGTTGCGTGTCTGCCGCTGATGATAGGCAGTTGTTCGTCAGAGGGGAAGAACGCGGGGCGCGGTGATCCCCGGGCCGTTGCGGACGAAGAGTCCAAGGGAGCGGTAGGTCTCTCGCTGCAAGTGGGCGGGGGTGTCGCCATCGACTCCGCTACGTACACCGTTACCGGGCCGGGTGGGTTCAGTCGTTCGGGCACCAGCGACTTGCGGCACAGCGCGACGCTATCGCTGATGATCGGCGGGCTGCCGGCGGGGCCGGGCTACTCGATCTCGGTGACCGCGGTGAGCAACGACGGACTCCGTTGCACGGGGACGGCGTCGTTCGCCGTGATCGCCCGTGCCATTGCGACGGTTGCCCTCCGGCTGCAGTGTCAAGAGCCGGATCGCACGGGGCAAGTCCGGGTGGGCGGTGCGTTCAACGTCTGCCCGCGCATCGATGCCTTGGCGACGAGCGTCGCCGAGGTCTACGTGGGAAGCCGCATCGCACTGTCGGCCACGGCGCACGATCTCGACGCTGCACCGCAACCGATCCGTTACCAATGGTCGACGACGTCGGGTACCATCACGAACCCCGACTCCGCCCACGCCGAGCTCGCCTGCACGAGCGCGGGAGATGCGGTCGTGACCCTCGCGGTGACCGACGGCGATTGCGCCGACACGCTCTCGACGACGGTGACCTGCACGCCGTCTCCGCTCCTCGAGGTGCATCCGACCGTCGAAACCGATCCCGTTTCGCACGCGGGCGACGCCGCCGACGATCCCGCGGTGTGGGTCAATCCGCTCGATCCCGCCCAGAGCTTGATCATCGGGACCGACAAAACGGCTGGCGGCGGCCTCGCGGTCTACGACCTCGGCGGCCGTCAGGTTCAGTTCGTCGAGGCGGGCGCGCTCAACAACGTCGACGTGCGCGCCGACTTCCCGCTCGCTGGGCAAAACGTCGCACTCGTTACGGCCGGCAACCGGACCGACAACAGCATCGCGATCTACAAGATCGATCCCGTAACGCGTTTGCTCACCAACGTCGCCGCGCGCACCGTCACGACGTTGGCGATCTACGGAAGCTGCATGTACCGCAGCGCCGTGACCGGCAAGTTCTACTACTTCGTCGACTCGAAGGCCGGCGACATCGAGCAGTGGGAGCTCTTCGACAACGGCGCGGGCCTCGTCGACGCGGCGAAGGTGCGCAGCCTGCCGAAGTTGGGCTCGCAGCCCGAGGCATGCGTCGTCGACGACGAGCTCGGGGTTTTCTACATCGGTGAGGAAGACGTCGGCATTTGGAAGTTTGCCGCCGAGCCGACCGCGAGCGGTCCGGGCACGCTCGTCGACGCCACCGGTCCCGGCGGCCACCTCGTGGCGGACGTCGAGGGACTCGCCATCGCCCGCACCGGCGCGGGCACGGGCTTCTTGCTCGCCGCCAACCAAGGCGACTCCACCTACGCGGTGTACGAGCGCGAGGGCAGCAACGCATTCGTCAAACACTTCAGCGTGACGACGGGCTCGTCGTGCATCGACGGCGTGACGGGTAGCGACGGCATCGACGTCACCACCGCTTCGCTCGGGCCGGCCTTCCCGAACGGCGTCTTCGTGACGCAAGACGACACCAACGACGTCGGCAACCAGAACTTCAAGCTGGTGCCCTGGCAAGACATCGTGAACGGTCCCGCCGCAGGTAGCGGCAACACCGCTTCTTGCTCGGTCGACGCGGGTGCGCCTGCCTTCGACGCCGCGCCGCCGCCCGCGTCCGACGCGTCACCCCTCGAAGCGAGCGTCCCGAGTCCGGCCGACGCCGGCGCAGACGCAGCGGGCTTTCCCGCGGACTTCTGCGCGGCGTTCTGCGGCAAGTGCGCCGGCTGCTGGGCGCCCACTTCGGGTTTCTCGGAGGGCGATTGCCTCTACAAGTTGTCGAAGCCGAACTTCGCGCTCGACGACTGTCTCGCCGGCTGCGCGGTTGGCAAGACGCCGGGCTTCTCGCCCGGCATCCTCGCACCCGGTTGGCAAGAGCTGAGCTGCACGGCCTTCGACGACTCGATTTGAGATCGCCGGGA
>DATEMX010000089.1:0-4438 GCA_035275365.1 Polyangiaceae bacterium
CGTGCCCCTTCATCTTGAGCTCATGGTCCTTTTCGGGATTCCACACCGAGACGGCTCCGAGCTCACCGCCGGCCACGAGCTCGCCGCGCGGGCCGAAGAGGAGCGCGGAGATCGCCTGCCCCAATCCGTAGCGCCGCTCACCGCCGGCGTTTTGGGTGTCCCAGACGACGACCGCGCCGTACGACGTTCCCGCCGCAGCGAGCTTTCCGTCAGCCGAGAGCGCAATCGCGGAGACCCGTCCGATGCGACGCTCCACGACGATCGTGGGACCTGCAAAAGGCGACGCGTGAAACCTCACCCCGACAGCCGAAGCCGTCAATAGCCTTTGCCCGTCGGCGGAGATCGCGAGAGCGGTCACCGGCGCGAGCCCCTCTTCGTTGTCCCAGATGGCTTTGCGTTCGCCCATGTTCCATGCACGAACCGATCTGTGCTTCGCGCAGACCAAGAGCGGCACTCTCGACGCCATCGCGTAGTGATCGCATCCTGATGCTTCGATCAGGTGTCCCACCGGCATCGGACGCATCGACGCTCCGGCCGCGAGCACGATGCCCCGCGCGTCCGGTCGCTCGCCGAGATCGAGGGCGTGGCCCGCCAATAGCTCGGCCGCGACGACGTCACCATCGGCCTGAGCGAGCGCTGCCTTTTCGACCAGCATTTCGCTGAGACTGCGGCGTGCAGCTTTGGCGCTCGCTCCGGCGGATTGCTCGTTGTCGAGCGCTCGCCGTTCGGCCAGAAGAGCGCGATCGCGCGCCGCCACGACGCGCTGATACGTGGCCGCGGCGAGCACGATGACCGCGACGAGCCCCACGAGCGAACAGATGACGGCCGCGCGCTGGCGAGCCAGAAAGCGCTTCAAAAGCTCGAGAGACGTATATTCGTACGCGCCGACGCGGCCGCCCGCTTGGTACGCTTGCACGTCTCTGGCCATCTCCCTGGCCGTTTCGTAGCGCTGCCCGGGCGAGACGCGGAGCGCGCGCTTCACGATCGCCGCAAGCTCGGGCGGAATGCGACGATCGACTTGGGAGAGCGGGCGAAACGACCCTTTTTCGAGCTGCTTTCGGACCTCGACGAACGTTCTTCCGCCGAACGGCGCTTGGCGGGCCAAGATCGTGTAGAGCACCACGCCGAGCGCCCACACGTCGGATCGTTCGTCGACTTCGCTCACCCGACCGAGCGCTTGCTCTGGGCTCATGTATATTGGCGTTCCGAAGAGGCTTCCCTCGACGGTCTCGCCGAGCGACGGGTCCTCGGCCTTTCGGATCGTGCTCGCCGAGACTTTGTCGTCGCAGTAGCCGCGAAGCTTGGCGGTGCCCCAATCGAGCACGATGGTTTCGCCGAACTCACCGATCATCACGTTCTCGGGCTTGACGTCGCGGTGCACGACACCGCGACTGTGCGCATAAGCAATCGCTTGGCACAGTCCAGAAAAATGGTTGACCAGCGCCAGGCGCTCGTCGAGATCGCCCGCGTCCGCAATGGCGCCGGCGAGCGTTCGACCGCGCACGATGCGCATCGCGTAATAGAGCGTCCCATCGGCGCGGCGGCCAAGCTCGTAGACCGGAATGATGTTCGGGTGCTCGAGCTGCCCGGTGACCCGCGCCTCGCGTAAGAATCGAGTCATCGCAGGAGATCCCGGCGCGCTCGTACCCCCGCCGCTCTCCGACAAGAGTTCCTTGATCGCGACTTCTCGGTTCAGGTGTCGGTCGAACGCCGCAAACACCCTACCGATCCCACCTCGACCGAGCTCACGACGGGACTCATCGTCGATCATTCGATAGCGGCCGAGGTGTTCTTCAGTCACTTCAAGGCGCGACCGGCTGGCGGGGTATGCGTCAGCGGTGGCCGGTGAATTCCGCGCATCGACGTCAGTCGGCGCGCCATGATCGCCGGTGCGCACGACCGATTGCGGCGTGCCTTCCTGAAGCAACGTCAACGCCAGGGGGTCGATCTCGTCCGCGAGGACCGCGTTTCTGGGCTCTACCGGATCCGCGCGGCTGCCGGGCGAGACCAGCGTGTGCTCGGGCAGCGGGCGCAAAGGTTCGACCGTCCAGGTGGCGGACGCGTCATCTGGTTCGTCGGCCGAGGGCGACGTCAAAAGCGGCGCCCCGGAAAGTCGATTCCGAGGATCGCCGGTTCCGACCATTGGACTGTAAGCGGCGCTTTTCCCGGGAGATTGAGGGCGCCTGTCGACCGGCTTTCGGGCCGAGCTCGACTTTCCGTGGTTGTCCTCATGGTCATGAGTGATATTCTCATGACCACGAGAACCAAGGAGCGGCTGGTTCCCGCCGGAGAATTCAAAGCGAAGTGTCTCGCCATCTTCGACGAAGTCGAGACACACAGGCGCAGCTTCGTGGTCACCAAGCGTGGCCGGCCCGTAGCTCGAATCGTTGCCTGTGGGACTAACATACTTTGAGCGCAACCTAGCGGCCCCGTCACCTTACCTCACCCACACACACACACCGCGAAAGTGTGCTGCCCGCCACCAGACGCAGAGCTCGACAAAGCGCGGCACTACGTACGGGTAGTGCTCAAGCTCAGCCTCCCTCGCCATTGAGCTGAACCAGCGCACGAAAATCACAATGGCCTTCGCGATGGCCGCGGCGAAACGTGCGTCTCGGATCGCACACGAAGCGGTGACACGATCGTCACTTTGCTTGCCAAAACGCCACTCCGCCCACGAGCTGTGTACGGCAAATCAGCGGATTCACTGCGAGGTGCCGCGCGATCGGCGGCGAGGCGCTGAAGCGCGGAGACATAACGGCGGCGATCGCGTCAAAGAGCCTTCGGAGAAGCACGTGCAGAATGGACTCACGTCCCGATGGGAAAGAATGCGGCAAACAGGCCACCCTTCACACATCGGTGGGCAAACCATTGCCATTTGCGCCCGCTGGCAAATGCGAGCGCCGTGGCTTTTGCGTGAGCAAAACGCTACCGCTTCTCTCGGCGGTCATATAGACTCTGTCGGCGCGATTCGGGAAAGGGGAGCGGCGCAAGTTGAAGAGGGGTTCGACAGGAGTTCGTACGGCTCGAACTCCGAGATGGCGGAAGATGTGGCGAGGGTGACGAGGACGACTTCGGGCATCGCCAGCACGAGCAATTTCTCACGACGGCAGGCAACGCGTATGCAGCAAGCTCAACTACAAGCGGGCAGCACGTTCAATCGGTACGAAATCCAGTCGCGACTCGCCGTCGGCGGGATGGCCGAGGTGTGGCTCGGCTGGCTGCGAGGGCCGGAGGGATTTCAGAAGCAAGTGGTTCTAAAAACCATGCTGCCGCACCTGGCCGAGTCTCCCGATCTCGTGCAGATGTTCATCAACGAAGCCTCGGTCGCGGCGCGGCTGAACCACCCCAACATCGCCCAGGTATTTGATTTCGGCGAATACGACGGCAGGTACTTCATCGCGATGGAGTACCTCGTCGGACGCACGCTGCGGCAGATCGCCAAGAGGTGCCGGGATCGCGCCGAGCACCTGCCGATGTGGTTCTTGCTTCGTGTACTGTGCGACGCTTGCGAGGGTCTCCACTACGCGCACGAATACACAGACCCTACGGGATGGCTGGGGCTCGTGCACCGCGACGTGAGTCCGGAAAACGTCATGGTATCGAACGCGGGCCAGGTGAAGGTGCTCGACTTCGGTGCAGCTCACTGCACGTCGTCCTCCGGCCAGACGCGCATGTTCGTTGGGAAGTTCCACTACGTTGCGCCCGAGCGCATTCAGGGCATGCCAGAAGATCGGCGCGCCGACATCTACTCGACGGGCGTGATCTTGTACGAGTATCTCACGGGGACGCGCCCCTTTGCCGGCACGCAGACGGAAGTGCTCGCCCAAGTGATGGCGGGAAAACTCGCCGAGTCGGCCAAACTTGCGCTCTTGGACGGCGAGATCGTCCGGATCCTTCGCAAGGCGATGGCAAAGGACCCCGATCATCGGTACCAGACGGCCGCCGAGCTGCGATCGGATCTGCTCCAGTTTCTCGCAGCGACCGATCCTCACAAGCTCCAGGCGGAGCTCTCTCATTACACCAGCATCTTTCCCGAGCTCAAAGCGCGGTTCGACCAGAGCGAGATGAGATTGCGCGCATCGACGCCGGCTCAAATCGATCCGCTGGCCTATCTCGAGCAGTCCGGTTCGGACTCCGAGGCCCTCCAACTCGAAATCGAAGTCGACGACGACGATCTGATGGTCACCGCGGAGGCGCCGATCGCTTCGGTTGGGCGTGCCGCCGGCGAGACGGTTCGACCTCAGACGACGGCCGAAACGGTTCGACCTCATCAGATAGCGGCCGAAACCGTTCGGCCCGAGGCACCCGAAATCGACGAGCTCTTCGCCAGGCTCTGGGACTCCCCCGGCGTGGCGAATGTCGAGAGTGAGCCCGAACCCGAACCCGCTGCCGAGGGCGGCGGTGTGGCGAGCGACCGCGAAGCATCGAGCGCGGT
>DATEMX010000090.1:0-6819 GCA_035275365.1 Polyangiaceae bacterium
GAGGCTCGATAAGGAGCACACCTGGGAGTGACGTTGGTTGAACGCGCATGAAACCGTAAGCCGAGCTTACCACGCGCGAGCCTAGGCGAGAGGACCCATCTACGGCGCTCAAGGGTTTCGGCCGGCTCGCTCTTCGACCTCGAGCCAGCGCGCGAAATCGGCGAGTCCGTCGTCGAGCGGCACCTCCGGTTTCCAGCCCCAGAGACTTGCGGCTCGCCGCACGTCGGCGAAGGTAGCGTTCATCTCACCCGCCGGGCGATCGACGAGGCGTACACGCGGCGCTTTGCCGAGCGCCTTGCCGAGCTTGGCAACGAGGTCGTTGACCGAGCAGGGCGCAGAGTTTCCGAGGTTGACGGTTCGATAGCCCGAGGTCTCGTTCATCGCAGAGCGGATGCCGCGCACGATGTCGCTCACGTGGGTGAAGTCGCGCGCCATCGATCCATCGCCGAACACGGTGACCTCTTTGTCGCGGAGGATGGCGGTGCTGAACTTGCGAATGGCGAGGTCCGGGCGTTGCCGCCTTCCGTAGACCGTGAAAAACCGGAGCGACGTGATGGGGGCCGCATGGATTAGGTGCGCTACGTGACACAAGAGCTCGGCCCCACGCTTGGTGGCGGCGTAGGGGCTCGGCGGCTCGATGCACGGTTCGTCCTCCGAGAACGGCGGGCGGCTGTTGTTGCCGTAGACCGAGCTCGAGCTTGCGAAGACGAGCGGCACCTTCGCCTCGCGCGACCACGCATCGAGCACGTTTTGCGTTGCCACCAGGTTGGCGCGAACGTAGCGCGCCGGGTCGGTGACGGAGAGCCGGACGCCGGCGACGGCGGCGAGGTGCACGACGACATCAGGCCTCGGAATTTTGGCGGCGTAGCGGTGGGTGGCGACCGCGTCCCCGAGATCGATGACCTCGAACGAGAAGCTCAGCTTGGTCAGGCTCGGAGCAATCTGCTGGATCTTGAGCTCCGCCGGGTAGTAGTCGTCGAGCTTGTCGGCTCCGTAGACGGTCCAACCTTCCTCGAGCAGGCTCTCGCAAAGGTGCGAGCCGATGAAGCCCGCGGCCCCGGTCACGAGGACGGTCTTCTTCGGATCTGCGGTCATTTCGGGCGGCCGGCGGCAGTGCCGATGCCGCGGTAGTCGAAGCCTTGTTGATTCAACTCGAACATCGCCCAGATGTTCCGTGCATCGACGATCTTGGCGCCGCGCATGCGGCGCTTTAGCTCGGGCAAGTCGGGATTTCGAAAGTGCCGCCACTCGGTCATCACGACGAGCGCGTCGGCGCCGTCGATGCAGTCGTACTCGTTGTCGTAGTATTTGGCGCTCGGCGCGTAGGCAGCGGCGAAGTTGGCGGCAGCCTCCGGATCGTGCGCTTGCACGTTGGCGCCGAGCTCGATGAGCCGCGCGACGAGCTCGCCCGCCGGCGATTCGCGCACGTCGTCGGTTTCGGGTTTGAAGGCCAGGCCCCAGATGGCGATCGTCTTTCCCCTGACACCTTCGGGGAAGAGCGACATGAGCTTTTCGAAGAGATACGCGCGCTGCCGCTCGTTGGCCGCCGCAGCGGAGCGAACGATGCCGAGCGTCTGGCCGTGGTCTTCGGCGAGCGCCACCGCCGCCGAGACGTCCTTAGGGAAACACGAGCCGCCGTAGCCAGGACCCGCGTAGAGGAAGTGGGGCCCGATGCGACGGTCGCTGCCCATTGCGCGGCGAATCGATCCGATGTCCGCGCCGACGGTGTCGCAGAGCTGCGACAATTCGTTCATGAACGAAATGCGTACGGCGAGCATGGCGTTGGCGGCGTATTTCGCGAGCTCGGCGCTGCGACGATCGACGACCAGCACGCGCTCGCTCGAGAGCTGTAGGGGCCGATAGAGCCCGCGCATCGCTTCTTCCGTCGATTTGTCGTTGACGCCGATGAGCACACGATCCGGACGAAAGAAGTCTTCGAGGGCGGCGCCCTCCTTCAGGAACTCTGGGTTCGACGCCACGCGGAGGCCGGGCTTCGTGATGTTTCGAGTTCGCGCTTCGACCTCGTCGCACGTGCCCACGGGCACGGTGCTCTTCACGGCGAGCACGGCCGGCTTGGCTGCCGAGCGCGCGATGGTCTCGGCGGCCGCGAAGACCGCGGTGAGGTCGGCGCGGCCGCCCTCGCCCGGAGGCGTGCCGACGGCGATGAAGTATACGTCGCTCTCGAGATAGGGCTCCTCGATACGCGCGGCGAACTCGAGCCGCTTGCCCTTGACGTTGCGCGCGACGAGCTCGGCGAGGCCCGGCTCGAAGAACGGCACTCGCCCCTTGCGCAAAGCCTCGACACGCGACTGATTCACGTCGGTGCAGAGCACGTGATGCCCCATCTCCGACAACCCCGCCGCGGTGACGAGCCCGACGTACCCCGATCCCAGAATGGCGATGCGCATCCAGAAGATGTTTAGCACGAGACCGGGCGAAGGTGCATCGTCGAGCATCGCGCGCGGAGCGTCTCGTCGCGTCTGCCTAGCTCGGCTGGGCTCGATTCGGTTGCCGACACCGGCCAAACCCGCTGCGAGGCGCCCGAAAAACTGATAAGACGCTCGCCTCGTGGCTAACAGAGCGTACTCGCGGTTCGCCCACCTCGTGGCGCGAGCAAATCGGAACAGGGCGGCCACACTCCTCGGTGCCGTTGCGCTCGCGGCGTCGGCCTATGTCATCGCCTACCCGTTCTGGGTGGTGACCTATCCGCCCATCACCGACTTTCCGTTCCATGGCGCCGAGATAGCGATCTTTCGCCACTACTTCGATCCGACGTGGCACTTCCGCGAACAATTCTCGCTGCACCTCTTCGATGCCCCGTACCTCTCGATGTACGTCGTGGGTCTCGTGTTCGCGTTCTTCACGTCGCCTCTCGCCGCGACCAAAGGCATGGCGATCGTCATGCTGGCGCTCATGCCGGCAGGGCTCGCCGTCATGTTCCACGGCATGAAGAAGAGCCCTCTCTGGGGCCTGCTCGGCTTGGAGCTCGTTTGGTGCACGCTCACGCACTGGGGTTTCCTCAATTTCATGGGAGCCATCGGCCTCTTCGCGGCCGTCATCGGGTTCACGCTGCTCGCGCTCGATCGACCGAGCCGCTCGCGCGTGGCCTGGCTCACGGGTGCGCTCCTCGCCGTCTTCTTCACGCACATCTATCGCTTTCCGTTCGCCGTAGCGGTCGTCGTAGGAACGGCCGTCGTGATGTATCCAGCGACGCGCCGCATCCGGCCCGTGGTGGTTCCCGTTGCCGTCGCGCTCGTCGTTTTCGGCTTGTGGCGCGTTTTTCGTCGGGCGACGCTCGGATCGGACGTAGGTCCTCTCACCCTGCACTGGGAGCGCACGAGTGAGATCCCGGCGCACATGTTCGGCGGTTGGCTCTCGCCCACGGAGCAGATCCTCGCGCAACAGATGCTCTATGCGACGGCAGCGCTCTTCGTCGTTTCTGCCTTGCTCTTCTTCGCGCAAGGCCGATTTCGACGGCGCTCGTCGCGATCGTGGTGGTGGGGAATCGGGGTGACTGCGCTTCCGCTCGGCGTCGCGGCCGTCTACATGGCTTGCTACTTCGTCTTGCCCATGAGCATCGGCACGTGGTGGTTCGTCTACCCGCGCGAGGCCGTCACGGCGGCTTTCATCGCTCTCGGCGTGTTCCCCGATATGCCTCGCCAGTGGTGGCTCAAGATGCCTCTCGTCGCGGCGGTCGTGGCCATCAGCGGTCGCGTCGCGCTCTTCAACGCCGAGCAATGGCACGAATACGACGCGTCGACTGAAGATTTTCGCGCGGTCGAGCGCAGCATTCAGCACAGCCCCAAGCTGATGTACCTCGTGTTCGATCATTCGGGCTCGACGCGTTCGAGCACCCCGTTCATCCATCTGCCCGCTTGGGTGCAGGCCAACAAGGGCGGGTGGCTCTCGTGGCATTTCGTGGGTTGGGACCTTCACCCCATTCGCTACCGCGAGAACGATCCGCAAGTGCCTCCGCCGCGCCCGCCCCGCTGGGAGTGGACGCCCGAGCGCTTCGATCTGCGCGCCGACGGACCGTGGTTCGACACGTTCCTCGTGCGAAACCGCAGCGATCCGGGCTACCTCTTCGCGGGCGATCCCTCGATCGAATTCGTTACCCACTCCGGGACATGGTGGCTCTATCGGCGGCAGTGAGACCGGCGACGGCGGAGGATCCGAGATATGGGATATGCGATGCTCGTTCTACTGGCAAAGCCTCGGTTCGGTGTCGGGTTCTGACCGGCGGCGACATTTACCATCGCCGGGACGCGTTAGCGCTGTGGCGGGCGCGGCGAGGATCGAGGCAGTAGCGACCGAGCCCTCAGGTTGCAAGTGCCGCTCGGCTCGACGCAAGCCGCCGCGAGCGCAGCGCTCGAAACGCGATAGCTCCGAGCGTCGCGGCGAAGACGATGAGCCCCGAACCGAGACGCGAGGCGCCGCACACGAATCGCAGCCTTTCGTTGCCGCCCTTGAGACGCGTGCCGACCGCATCGCCGTGGTTAAAGACAGGGTCGCCGTTCACGCGCCAGCCCGAGTAGTAGTTTTGGTTGAGCACGAGAACGTCGCCGGGCTTGCCGTCTTCGACCTCGACCACGATCTCGTTGGGCGAAAACGACGCGATGGTGGCTTTGCCAGCCCCGCTCTCGGTGTGAACCTCGCCTCGGTAGGCGGGATCACCGCGCCCCTTGGCGCCTAGGCCGGGGATGTGGCCGTCGGCCTCGCGCGACCACACGGACAAGCCGGCGACGCCGTAGCATTCGAGCACGCCGATGTTCGACATCATGGCGGGCAAGGCCGGCGTGGCCCAATCGCTTACCACGTAGCGAAGCGTGGGCGAGACGGTGGCTTCCTGGTGGAATTCTTTCTCCACGTGCAACGGCGGCAGCTCCATCCAGAATACGCGCTGCATTGGCAGCGCGGCAACGGGAGCGATGTCCATTGCGATGAAGGCGACGACGGCCATGAAAGCTGCGTCGATCGCGAGTGAAGCCCACGCTCCGAAGCGCCCCAGTATTCGACCGATGCCGACCGCTGCCACCACGGCGAGGAGCAAGATCGCGGGATACATCCAGCGCGACGGGACGTGCTGTGAGCTGAACACCGGCAGGCGATGCATGAGCGACCAGGGAGCGTTTGGATGGAACGCGCCGAAGCCCAGGACCAAGAAGAAGAGACCGACGATCTTGAAGGGCCGCATTTCTTTGTCGCGAACGTAGAGGATCGAAAGCACGATGATCGCGAGCGGCACCCAACCGATGTACATGCCCCATTCGTGCCACCCCCACTGGCTTGTGGGCGCGGGGCGCGACGAAAAATCTTGATCCTTCGAGGTCAGCGTGGCGACGAAGGTGTCGAGCCCCATCGTTTCGAGCGAATCGAAAAATCGCGGAGTTCGCGAGAAGAACTCGCTTATGGGAAAGAGCTTGGGCGCGGCTAGGCCGAGCGCGGCGGCAGCCACGATCATGCCTTGCCGAACCGGCTCGAGCGAGCGGCGAAAGTAGGCAGTAAGCACGCCGAGGAGCGCGATGGCGAGCACCGTGTGAGGCAACGGATAGAGGGCGCCCGAGTAGACCATCAAGGCAACGAAGAAACCCGACCACACCGCGTCGGTCCACCTGGCAGGGCCGCGACCGTTACCGAGTGCGCGACCGTAGAAATAGAGCGCCCAAGGCATGTAGGCGTAGTAAGAATGCCAAAGGTGCCCAGCAGCCGCCTGTAGCGCAAAGCGCCCGTTCAGCGCGAAGACGATGGCGGCAAAAGCGCGGGCGCTGATGCTCTTGGTGTGATGAGAGGCGAGGAGCCACGCGCCGAGCGCGCCGATGAGGCAGGTTCCAAGGACTTCGACGCGCAGCGCGATCGACATCGGCGCAAGCAAGTAGAGCGGTAACCAGGGCGAGATGACGGTCGTGTCAGCGTCGACGTAGCCCCACGTCGTGTACCCGCCGCAAGTGTAGGGGTTCCAGAAGGGAAACTGGTGATACGTCTTGATCGTGTGCACGCTGAGCCAGCGCGAGGTCGTGGAGGAGTCCCAGTCGTGCCAACCCCAGCGCGTGAAATCGTCGAACCAACTCTTTGCGGTGACGCGAAGCGCGACGACGACGATGACCCAGCCGACCAGCTCGAGGAGCGAGCGAAGTACCTTGAGGTGACGCCCATGCATCGCGAATCAACGGGTGATTTGGCGAATTTCGTACGTGTCGGAGCGTCTCGTGCCTACGCGAAGCGTTCTGGTAAGGCGGATGAACGTCCACACGGTGCCGGCCACCTTGCGCAACTTGGAGAATCCGACGCGCTCCTGGTAGTCGATGGGAATCTCGACGACGTTGTAGCCGCATTTCGTCGGCCAAACGAGCGTGTCGATGGGGATCGCGTCGCCCTCGCCGTCGAACGAGAACGCGCGTGTGAGGGAGCTGCGGTAGCCGCGCATGCCGCTATGCAGATCGGTGGTGGGGACGCCGTGCATGACCTGCGCAGTGAGCGCGAACGTACGGTTAGCCAAGAAGTTGGGCATCGGCATCGCATCGGGCTTGACACGTGTTCGCGACGCATTGACGACGTCGGCGCCTTCTTCGAGCACCTGGCGAATGATCGGGATAACCGAAGGCGGATAAGTGAAGTCGCAATCGAGGTAGATGAGCGCGTCGCTTTGTTTGGCGGCCTCGTACATCAGGACCTCCATGGCCGGGCCATGCCCGCGCGGCGGAAGCTGGCGGATCACACGCGCACCGAGGCGCTCGGCGATGAAAGGCGTTTGGTCTTTCATCGAGCTGTCGACGATGAGGATCTGCGCGTCGGGGGCTACCGCCTTGATCTCCCCCATCA
>DATEMX010000091.1:0-3652 GCA_035275365.1 Polyangiaceae bacterium
CCGTGCTCTACGGGCACGCCCTGTCACATTGCCCGAGCCATCCGGAGTGGCTGAACCGCGATCGCTTCGTTCTTTCGGCCGGGCACGGGTCGATGTTCCTCTATGCGTGGCTCTACCTCGCTGGCTACGGCGAGATTACGCTGGGCGAGATCAAGCGCTTTCGGCAGCTACACTCCCGCACGCCCGGCCACCCCGAGCTCACGCACGCGCCGAGCGGCGTCGAAACCACCACAGGGCCCCTCGGGCAAGGCGTAGCCAACGCCGTGGGCATGGCGGCCTCGGCGAAGATGGCCGAAGCGCGCTTCAATACGCCGGAGCACACGATTTTCGATCACCACATCGTCTGCCTCGTGGGCGACGGCTGCATGCAAGAGGGTGTCGCCATGGAGGCCCTCGAGTTCGCGGGCCACCATCACCTCGACAACCTCATCGTCATCTACGACGCCAACGCCGTCACGCTCGACGCGATGGCCAAAGAAACGCAGAGCGAAGACACCGCCAAGCGCTTCGAGGCGATGGGCTTCGACGTGCAGACGGTCGACGGGCAAGACATGGGCATCTTCTTCGCGGCGTACGAGCGCGCCAAGATCGCCGGCAGCGGCAAGGCGCAGCTCATCATCGCGAAAACGCTCATCGGCAAGGGCATTCCCGAGGTCGAAGGCACGCAGAAGGCGCACGGCGAGGGCGGCGCCAAGTTCAGCAAGGCCGCGCGCAAGGCGCTAGGGCTCCCCGACGAGCCCTACTACGTCGCCGACGACGTCAAAACCTTCTTCGCCGAGCGCGCGGCGACGCTCGAGAAGAGCTACGCCGCGTGGACCAAGACTTTCGCCGCCTGGCAAGCGAAGAACCCGGCGCTCGCCGCCGAGCTCGGCGCGTCGCGCGCCGCCCTCCAAACGTTGCCCGCCGACACCAAGGCGAAGACGCCCGATACGGCGAAGCTCTTGGCCGCCATTCCGCCATTCGGAAAGGGGTCGATCGCCACGCGCAAGGCCGGGCAAGACGTGCTGCAGCCGCTCGCCGCTTTAGTGCCGCTCTTCATCAGCGGCAGCGCCGATCTCCACGGGTCGACGCTGAACTACATCGGTGATCTCAAGACGGCGGGCGACGACTTCAACGTCGCTCATCGCAGCGGGCGCAACATCCGCTTCGGCATCCGCGAGCACGGAATGTGCTCGATTCTGAACGGCATCGCGGCGCACGGCATCTTCCGTCCGAGCGGCGCCACGTTCCTCGTCTTCGCGGACTATTGTCGCGCCGCGATTCGCTTGGCAGCGCTCAGCCACTTGCCCGTCGTCTACATCTTCACGCACGACAGCGTCGGCGTCGGTGAAGACGGCCCCACGCATCAACCGGTCGAAACCGTTCCCGGCCTTCGCCTCATCCCGAACCTCGACGTCATCCGTCCTGCCGATCCCGAAGAGACGGCGGGTGCGTTCGTCGCCGCTCTCGAGCGCACCGACGGCCCCACGCTCCTCGCCCTCACGCGGCAAGCCGTTCCCTTGCTCGACGCCATCCCGCTCGCCGATCGTCGCGAGGGCGTCCTCCGAGGCGGTTACATTGCCCGCCGAGAAACGGCGCCGCTCGATCTCATCTTGCTCTCGGCCGGTAGCGAGCTTCAGCTCGCGCTCAGCGCGGCCGAGGCGCTCGGCCCAAGCACCCGCGTCGTCAGCATGCCCTCGTTCTACCGCTTCGATCGGCAGCCCGCCGCCTACCGCGAAGAGGTGCTGCCGAACGCTTGTCGACGCCGCGTTGCCGTCGAGGCCTCGGTCCCCAGCACCTGGGCTCGCTACGTGGGGCTCGACGGCGCCGTCGTCGGCATCGATCGCTTCGGCCTCTCCGCGCCCGGCGCGGCGGCGCTGAAGGAGCTCGGTATCACGAGCGAGAAGGTCGTCGAAGCCGCGAAGGGCCTCGCGGGGCGGTAAGCGGAGCGCTCGACCTGACGGCGCGGGAGCTCGCCCGTGCCGTCAGTCGGCGCCGTCGAAGAAGTCGACGACGCCCGTTTCGATGTCGTATTCGGCGCCGACGATGCGGAGCCCGTCGCCTAAGAGGAGCTCTTCGAGAAGGCGCGAACCATGGCGCAGATGATCGGCCGCCGCGCTGACGTTCGCGCGCATCGCCGTGCGCAGCAACGCGGGCAGATCGCGGGCGAGGTCGGTGCCCATGAGCGGGGAGACGACGGGCATGATGCGATCGGTAATGGAGAGCTGATTGCGGGATTTCGGGGGGGTATCGTCGGCCAGCGATTCGACGGTCGCGGAGATGGCGCCGCAGTGCGTGTGGCCCATCACCACGACGAGCCGCGTGCCGAACCGCTCGGCCGCGAACTCGACGCTGCCGATTTGCGAAGGTGCCACGATGTTCCCCGCCACGCGGATGACGAACAGATCGCCCATGCCTTGGTCGAAGATGGTCTCGGCCGGCGCGCGGGAGTCGGAACAACCCAAGATGATGGCGACGGGCTCTTGCCTTCGCAGCGGATCGGCGCGCCGGGCTAGGCTCGCAAGCGCTTCGATGCTGACGACGTTGGCAACGAAACGCCGATTACCTTCGCGGAGCCTGAGCAGCGCTTCGGATGCGGAGAGAGAAGCCATGGGAGCTCTTACCCTAGGCGGGGCCGCTTTGTCTGCTCAACAATTCCAAAAGCGGGCATTTGGTCGACCGTCGTCAGGACCCCCAAATCGGTCTGGAGCTTGCCGGTCATCACCAGTCACATCGCGTCGGTTGTCGGTATCGTCCATGTCTCCGCGATGCCTGCCGCTTCCCAGCGCCGAAACGCGGGGTTGGCGAGGAGCGCGTCGGCATATTTCTGTGACTCCGCACCGAGCTCGACGGCGTAAGTTCGAAAGCGCGTGGCCACGGGGGTGAAGAACGCGTCCGCGATGGTAGGTTCCTCACCGAAGAGATACGGACCGCCGCCGCCGAAGCGAGCTTGAAGCGTCGTCCAGATCGACTCGATTCGCTCGACGTCGCGACGAACCTCCGCGCTCAACGTGCGCTTTTCGGCGCGCCGCCGGATGTTGCACGGACACGCGTTGCGCAGCGCCGCGAAGCCGGCGTGCATTTCGCAAGCGGCGGCGCGAGCGTAGGCGCGAGCGCGCGGATCGCGGGGCCACACGCGAGGCGATTGCTCGGCCGCCCACTCGGAGATGGCGAGCGAATCGACGATGACGTCGTCGCCGAGATGAAGCGCCGGCACGGAGCCAGTCGGCGAAATGGCCAAGACCGCGGGGACCTTCCGATCGAGGTAGCCAGGACCACCCAACGGGATGACGCGCGTCTCGAAATCGATTCCGGCCCACTCGAGAACGAGCCAAGGTCTGAGCGACCACGACGAGTAATTTTGATTGCCGACATAGAGGATGGGTTTCATCTCTTGCAACTACACCGGCCGGCGTTGCGGCGCAACGCCGAGGAGCCGCTCGACGCGTGCAGTTAGCCGGTGCGCCCGCGCAACAGCGCGAGGCGCCGCGTCGCCTCCGCGACGCATTCCACATAGTCGTTGCTCTCGACGATCGACGACACTACGTGACCGTTTGCGCCAATCGGTCGGCCCGCTACGAATAAATGCCGCAGCGCGTGCGAGATGTCACCGAACGCCAAGGTGCGAAGCGGATCGCGCGGGGGCCAGGTGGTCGGATGGTCGAGCTTCCAG
>DATEMX010000092.1:0-4810 GCA_035275365.1 Polyangiaceae bacterium
GAGTGGCAGCGGCGCGAGATACGCGCGCACCTCGGCGTCGAGCCGCGCCGACGCGAAGGCGTGTGCGAACGGAGCGGGCGCGGGTCTTCGCGCGCGATCCCAGACATTGCGGGTCGTGTGGTAGACATCCGCGCTCGCGCGAAGCTGCCCCGCGGCGATCTCCGCCTGCACGAACACGAGCGCCTTGGCGCCCTTCGCAAGCGCCTGCGCGGTGGCGAGCGGCACCGACTCCTGTCTCGCCGTCGCCCCCGGTCCGAGTGCACCGGCGACGAGCCCCGTGAGCTTGGCGGTGAGCTCGCCCGCGCGCGGCGCCGGCTCGTCGGAGCCGAGCGGGGCCCCGAACACCACAGCTTCTTTGCCAAAGAGCGCGATTTCCGTGGCCAATGCCGTGGCGATTTGGCCGAGCGCCGGCGTCGCGATCGCAGGCTTTGGGGCGGTTGCCGGTGCTTCTGCACCGGCGATGCCCGCCAGCGTCACGAACGCGGCGATGATGACGGAGGTCGGACGCGGCGGTCTCATAGTGGCAACACGAAGAGGCCCTCGCCGACGCGGATTCGCCGTGAAAGACCCTTCGCCAGCTTTTGTTTGGCCCAGCGCACGGCGTCAAGCAGTGTCTCGTCGCTTGGGGCGCGCGGGCCGGGCGCGTGGGCGAGCCTTCCCGCGATGAGCGAAGAGAGCGCGCAACCCGTGCCGTGCACTTCGGCGTCGATGCGCCTCGCGCGCAGCCGAAAAACGCGCGAACCTATGGCGAGCACGTCGGTCGCTGAGCCGCGCGCGGCATGGTCGGGGAGATGGCCCCCCTTGACGAGCGCCGCTCGCGCACCACGCCTCACGAGCTCGAGTGCGCCGTGCGCCGCGTCGTCGAGCGAAGCGATGCGTACGTCGAGAAGCGTCTCGGCCTCGGGTACGTTGGGCGTGACCAGCGTGGCGAGCGCGGCGAGCGACCGCATGTCGCCCGTGGCCGACGCGGCGAGCAATCGCCCTCTCTGCGTGCCCCCCACGTTGCGCGACGGCACGAGCACCGGATCGAGGACGACGGGAACCTCGCTCGATACCTCGCGCTCGCGAAGCCACCGCGCGATGCTCCGAACGGTCTCGCGCGAACCGAGCGCGCCGATCTTGATACTGCGGACGTTTTGGTAGCGGCAAATCTCGCGTACCTGCGCCATCACCTCGCTCGCTGGGAGCGGTTCGGCTCGGCGAAGCCCGGCCGTCGATTGCACCGTGACGACCGCGACGGCCCCGCATCCCCAGGCCAGAGCCGCGTGAAACGCGCGGAGGTCGGCGAAGATGCCCGCGCCGCCCGACGGGTCGAGCCCGGAAATGGCGAGCGCACAGGGCGAGTAGGGCGTCGGTGCCGTGCGTGGGGTCAAGTGTGTCTTATTACGTGGTTGACCAAGACGCGCCACACCTGTTACCGGTTGCCGTAATGCTCTGGCATGTTCGCGCGTGGAGCGTCCTTTGGGCTTCGCTCCTGGCGACGCTTTTTCTTCCGCGAAAGGGGCAGGCGCAGTGCGTCGACGAGAACCTCAAAGAGGAGCTCATCGGAGGCCGCCACTACCGAGGGGTACAGGACCGTCTCTTCACGAAGGCGCTCCGTCACGAGCTCTCGCCGATGGGTGGCTGGTACGCCGCCGATCTCTATTCGGGCGCTCCCGTCTACGGCGGGGCCTACACGTTCCACTTCTCCGAGGACCTGGGGCTCGAAGCGTCGTTCCTCCATACCCAGCGCAAGAGCGAGCTCATCGACGCCTTCCAGCGTGCCAACGTCGTGCCGCGCCAGCTCGTCGTCACCTCCACGCCGCTCAATCTTTATTTCGGCCACCTCGTGTGGTCCATGGCCTACGGCAAGATGCGTTGGTTCGGCGCCGGCATCTC
The DNA here is from genome assembly GCA_035275365.1 of Polyangiaceae bacterium. Classification (GTDB taxonomy): domain Bacteria; phylum Myxococcota_A; class Polyangia; order Polyangiales; family Polyangiaceae; genus DASWDH01. The sequence goes on from DATEMX010000092.1 coordinate 1,879, forward strand.
GCGCTTCGATTTCTACCTTGCTGCTGGCGCGGGCGTCACCGACGACGGCACCGGCCGCGGCCTTACGGGCTCCGGCGGTTTCGGGCTCAAAATGTACATCGGCAAGTGGTTCGGCCTCCGCCTCGACGTGCGCGACCACATTCTCCAGCAAGAGGCGCTGGGCGTCAGTCAGATCGTCAACGACATCGTCGCGACGGGCGGCTTCAGCGTGTTCATTCCCTTTTCGGGATGAACGTCGTTTTGGGGGTTGGGGCCGAGCGGCGTAAGCTGATCGGTGTTCTAGCCCCACTTCCACTCTTTGTGGCAGGGCATCATGTCGTAGCCAAAGAGCTCGGCTACCTCTTCCGCGTCGCGCGGTACCTCTCCGCAGACCTCCGGCTTGTATCCAATGGAATGGAGGCGGCAACCGCGTGCGTTCGCCTGCAAAAACACGCAGCCCCGCGCGCCGATGGCGGTGCGAAAGAGCACGTCGCCCTCGTCGTCGGTCTCGGGGCCGGTGAAGTCGGCGGCGGTGGCGACGTTGTCGTCGATCATTCGCTGCCGCTCTTCGGGCCATACGTCGACGCCGACGCTGCAGCAGTCCTCCTTGCACGGATAGGTCATGCAATCGGGCTGCTGGAGAACGCGTAGCGATGTCATGCGGCACGGATGCTAGCTTGGGCGCGCCCGAGGATCAGCACAAACTCTCCCCTCCCCGGTCGCGGCGGATCGAATCCTACGAGTATTTGCCTATCGGAACCGCAAGGGCTCTCGGCGGCCCCGCGCGGGCTGAGCGTCGTCGTCCTCGGAGGACGCGGCGCGATGTCACGCAGCTTGATCGCACGAACGGCGTTCAAGCGGCTCTCTCGCCGTCCAAAACGGGCAACCGACCCGGCGAGCGCGACCATTACCGATAGCGACGACCGTCGCGGTCGAACGCCTGCGCAAGTTGCCGCGCGAATGCGCGACGAAAAGGCGTCGAGACTCTTGCGAACAAGAATCGAATCATCCACTGTGCTCAAAAGCGACTGTAAGCAATGTTCGACCGTCCTTCGAAGCCTCCCAAAGCGCCTTCACTCTCTCCCCAGCGGAGTTCGTTGCCGTCCGGCCGATCGCTGCCACCCGCTCGATCATCGCTGCCGCCTGGGGGACCAACCTTGCGGCAGGGCCGCCCTTCGATACCGCCCGAAGCGCCTCTGCTGCGCCCTTCGCCGCCCGCGAGGTCGTCACTACCGCCCGACCTTCCCGTGAGCCTCCCCCCACCCGTGCCTCCGGCGTACGCTTTGCCACCTTCTCGCCCCGCTACACCTTCGATGTCCGAGCCTCCCGCGTCGGCGTTTGGTGTCGCCATCGTGCCCGAAGAACCGCGCCCCGATCGCTGGCGCTCACACGCACCGTCGGCCCAGCAGTGGAAAGTGGCGAGCGCTTGCATCTTCTCCGCGGCGCTCGTCGGATTCTTCGTGGGTCGATCCAGCGCTCGGAGCATGGCCCAAGGGGCCGCCTCGAGCTCCACCTCGGCGCCAGAATTCAAAGAGGCGCCGGCACGGCCGCAGCCTCCCACGACGCCGGCGCAGCCACCCGACGCGACCGTCTCCAGCAACGCCGAAGGTGTACCGGCTTTAGGCCTTACCCTTGAAGGAGGCCCCACCTTTGAAGGAGCGCCTTCGCCGACGGCCGAGAAGGACATCAGCGCAGCCATCCAGCGCGCGACGACGCGAGCCCTGGCGCGCTGTCGCGGCGAATCAGGCCTCGTCGGAACCGCCCGCGTCGCCGTCACGTTCCGAGGATCGTCAGGCAATGCGACGACGTCGGCCGTGCAGGGTGTTCCCGGAGCGCACGAAATCGAGTGCATCAACGCGAGGTTCCGGCAGCTCCACGTGCCTCCGTTCGCCGGCGGCGATGTCACGGTGCGCACGGACATCGTGTTTGAATAGCGAACGGTTCTGCCGGACGCGCAAGCCGCTACATGGCGCGCGCCTCGCCCGCAACCCAAGGGGTAAGGCGTGACGGCGCCCGTCTTCGAGCACACCGAACGGCTTCGCAGGACCATCGCCGTTCGTCATTTCTGGCTCGTGTGCGGCGCAAACGAGATCTCTCTCGCGGTGCTCCCCATCACCGTGAACGCGATGATCGCCGCTAGGGTCAGGACGCCGAGCCCGATCCTCCGCAGGCGATTCATCTGCCACCACATGACGAGCCCCGAGAAAGACCACACGATGAGCGACAACGCCGTGCAGTCCGCCAAGAGCGCCCACCAGAAGGTCGCCCCCACGCGGAGCGGATAGTGATGCTGCGTGTGGATCGACTCCAGAAGCTCGACGAGGGGGCCCGCGCGCCGGAGATCAGCGCGCCTTCCCGAAAGCGCGCCCGACCCCAGATCGTAGATCGCGTTCCAGCGCTGGCCGCTCTGATCTTGCACGACGAAGCGAACCTCGGGGTGGACTTGGGGGTGCGGGCGAAACGCATCGCGCGCCTCCACACCGCGCACGGCGCGAAGCTTGTCGAGCCTCGCCGCGAGGTCGCCCATGTCGTAGCCCTCGATCCGCAGCTCGGCACGCGCGAAGGGGGCCGCCTGGGGGAGCTCAGGATCGGGCAGGTAGGTCAGCCCGATCTCCCCGGTCTCCAGGTTCACCAGCATCGCCTCTTTGCCTCCTCCAGCTTGCGCCACGAAGAGCGGCCAGCCCGCGAAGACCGAGCCCATCCCCTCGGGCATTGTGTATTTCACCTCTCCCCAGCTCAACGCCTCGACGACCCGCCGGGCGACGTCGTCCGCGTTCCAGGGCCGAAACCCCGTAACGCGCTCGACCTCCGCAGCCCCGATTCGTTCTTCCGTGAGCCCGCGGCCGATCTTCGGGTGATTGAAGGACAGCCCTGTGACACCAAAGAGGAGCAAAAAAGGGGAGAGTAGAAGCCCGAGGTAGAGGTGCACGCGCCGTACGACACGGAGCGCGCG
>DATEMX010000093.1:0-2929 GCA_035275365.1 Polyangiaceae bacterium
TCTGGTTGCTCGTGTTGAAGATGGTGTCGCCCGACGAGACAGATCCCTGATAGACGCGAAAGTAGGTGAGCTGCCCGTATTTGTCTTGCTGCAGCTTGAACGCGAGACCAACGAAGGGCTTGGTCGGATCCGACTCGACGACGATCTTCTGTTCTTGGTTTTCCTGATCGTGCGCTTCGTTGATGACCTCGGTGGGGTTCGGCAAGTAGTGCACGACGCCGTCGAGGAGGAGCTGGACGCCCTTGTTGCGGATGGCCGACCCGCACATAACGGGGGTCATCTTGAGGGCCAACGTGGCGCGGCGGATGGCGGCGCGGAGCTCTTCGGTGGTCACGGGCTCCTCGTTGATGAACTTTTCGGCGAGCGCGTCGTCGACGTCGGCGACCTGTGCGATGATCTCTTGCCGAGCTTCCTTCGCTTTGGCTGCGAACTCGGCCGGGATTTCTTCCTCGCGGATGACCTCGCCGTCGTTGCCGTCGAAGTAGAAGGCTTTGCCGAGGATGGGATCGATGATGCCCTTGAACGCCGACTCGGCGCCCATCGGCACCTGGAGTTTGACCGGGTGATGGCCGAGCTTCTCCTTCAGCATGTCGGCCACGCGCTCGTAGTTGGCACCGGGGTTATCCATTTTGTTGACGAACGCGATGCGCGGAACTCGGTAGCGCTTCATCTGCCGGTCGACGGTGATCGACTGGCTCTGCACACCCTTGCCCGAGTCGAGCACGAGGATGGCGCCGTCGAGCACCCGCAGAGCTCGCTCGACTTCGATGGTGAAGTCGACGTGGCCGGGTGTGTCGATGATGTTGACGTTGTGTTCTTCGAGCTGCGACTGCGAGCCCTTCCACACGCAGTAGGTGGCCGCGGATTGGATCGTGATGCCCTTCTCCCGCTCGAGATCCATCGAGTCCATCTTGGCGCCGACGCCGTCTTTGCCGCGGACCTCGTGGATCTTGTGGATGCGACCCGTGTAAAAGAGGATGCGCTCGGTGAGCGTCGTCTTGCCGGAGTCGATGTGCGCCGAGATGCCGATGTTGCGGATGCGGTCGAGGGGGATACGCGGTGCCACGGGATGTTCCTCTTTTGGGTAAATGGAGAACGGTCGGCCAGGGGAGGGCCACTCTGTCCGGCGCGCGGCTAGTACTACGAGACTTCCCGAAGCGCCACCCCTTACGGGGTCGCCCGCGCCGCGCTCCGGAATTAGTGGCGTCATATCATGGTTTTGCCCTTCCGGCGAACCGGCCGTTCGCGCGCTTCTTCGCCGGGAGAGGTCGAGCTCGGTGCGATCGGCTACATCCTCGCTCGTGAAAGCCCTCTCGTTTCGCGGCCGCATCGAGATCGATGACGGCAATCCCTACGTCTACGTGAGCGCCGCACGCGCGAAGGCCATCCGACCCGATTGGCGCAAACCTCTTCCCGTGCTCGTGAGGATCGATGGGCATCCCAAGGAAAAACCCTGGCGTATCAACATGATGCCCATTGGCCAGGGCGATTTTTACCTCTACCTTCACGGTTCCGTTCGAAAGGCGTCACAGACGAAAGTGGGCGACCTCGTCCGCGTGGAGGTCGAGTTCGACGCCGCCTATCGCGGAGGGCCGGCGCAGCGGATGCCGGCGTGGTTCAAAGGCCCGCTCTCCAAGAACGCCAAAGCCAAGAAAGCTTGGGACGCGCTCATTCCGAGCCGAAAAAAGGAGATCATCCGTTACTTCGTACGGCTCCAATCGCCGGAGGCGCGCGCACGTAACGTCGCCAAAGCGCTCCACGTGCTGTCGGGCAAAGGCGGACGTTTCATGGCGAGGACGTGGTAATCGGCCTCCCACACAAAAAAAGTCGCGCGGCGTGTCGATCTGCGACGAGCTCGTACGTCGCCATGAGGAAGACGCGGTTCTTGGAAACCAAGGCTTTCACCCCCCTCACGAAGGAGACACGACCATGCGATTCATGATGCTGATGATCCCAAAGGGCTACGAGAGCGCAGCTCCCGGCGTATTGCCCGACGCCAAGGCCGTTGCCACCATGATGAAGTACAACGAGTCGCTGCAGAAGGCTGGCATTCTCTTGGCGCTCGACGGTCTTCATCCGCCCTCGATGGGCGCGCGCGTCACGTTCTCCGGCGGCAAGCCCGTCGTGCAAGACGGACCCTTCGCAGAAGCGAAAGAGGTGCTGGGCGGTTACTGGATGATTCAGGTGAAATCGAAAGAAGAAGCACTCCAGTGGGCTTCGCGCTGCCCGGCCGGCGAAAACGAGATCATCGAGGTTCGCCAGGTGCAGGAGCTTGCCGACTTCCCGACCGACGTGCAAGCGATCGCGGGCAGCCTGCCCGAGCTGCAGATGCACGCCGCGACGAAGAGCTTCTGACGAGCGAAAGCGTCGCGTTTCGTCGCGACGCTTTCGCCGTGCGACGCGTTGGTCGCGAGCGTGGCTTGGGAGGGCTTCCCGTCCGCGGAGGAAGATGCTGTAGTCGGTTTCTGTGACCGCATCCGCTACCCATCGGGCGATCGACGCAGTCTGGAAGATCGAGTCGGCGCGGCTGATCGCGGGGCTCGCGCGCATCGTGCGCGACGTGGGTCTCGCGGAGGAGCTCGCACAAGACGCGCTGGTGACCGCCCTCGAGCGGTGGCCGGAGTCGGGCGTGCCCGACAACCCCGGGGCGTGGCTCATGGCCGCCGCCAAGCACCGCGCGATCGACGTCTTGCGCCGAGGCAAGCGAATCGAGCAAAAGCACGAAGCGCTCGGGCTCGAGATGGAAACCGAGCGCGACGTGACGGCGGAGCTCGACGCCGCGCTCGACGACGACGTGGGCGACGATTTGTTGCGGCTCGTGTTCACGTCGTGTCACCCCGTGCTTTCCACCGAGGCGAGGGTCGCCCTCACCCTCCGCCTCTTGGGCGGCCTCACCATCGAAGAGATCGCTCGCGCATTCTTGGTCCCG
>DATEMX010000094.1:0-3428 GCA_035275365.1 Polyangiaceae bacterium
CCTCGGCGTGGTCGGGGGCGCGCGCGAGGAGACGATCGAGATCGACCCGAGCTTCTTCGAGCCGCCAGAGCATCATGGAAGCGCGCGCTCGGTCGGCGAGCAGGTCGACGTTGTCGGGATCGGTTTTGAGGCCCGCCGTCGCGATCTCCCAGGCCCGGTCGGGGTGGGCGGTCTGGAGCTCGATCAGGATGAGCTCCCGAACGACGACCTGGTCGTTCCGCGCGGCGCGCAACGCGACGGTCAATTCGCGCCGGGCATCGTCGTATCGACGCTCTCGCGACAGCGTTCGGCCGTAGAGCGCTCTCGCCGCCACGTCGTTCGGTGCTTCGGCGAGCCGGAGCTCCAACATTCGCAGCGCCGCTCCGCGATCTCCCCACCTGTCGAGGCTGCGCGCTTTGGCGACGGCGTCGAGTTGGTTCGATTCCTTCGCTTGGCCCGTCGTTTGGGCGCGAGCGGATGCGCCAGCGAAAACGGTGCCGAGCGCGACCATGCGCCAAGCGCGCTTCATCGCGTCTCTCGCGCGGCCGCGGTGAAGGTCGCGCGCGTTCGAGGCGCGAGCTTGGTGCGGACTACGGCCAGTTTGCCGCTGACTTCGACCTGTCCGCAGGCTTTGCAGTCGAACGAGCGAAGGACGTCGCCGAAATCGAGCGTGAGGTTTTCGACGGGCTCGTCGCCGGTGACGATGGTACCCGCGTAGCCGGCGGCGGTGTCGTAGGTCGCATCGAAGCTCACTTTCGATCGGGCGCGCCAAAAGTCCCCGAACCGAACCAACGATTCGGTGGCGATGCCGTGCGCCTTCGCCATGCGAATGACGTGTTCGACGACGCCGACCTTGACCTTGATGTTGTCATCCGACGCGCCATCTCCCCGCGTGGGGTGGACGAGCAGCGTCGTAAGGCTCCCGTTCTCTGCGTTGCGGAGCATCGTGTACTCCCACGCGTGCGCGAACCACGCCTTGCTGTCGGCGTCGAGCTCCCGCCGCTGGCGAGCCGAGACGTTCGTGCCATCCTCGCCGGTGATGGGAAACTCGAGCAGCGCTCGCTGGTGGAACAAATGCTGAAGCTTCGGCGTCCGTGAAGTGTCGACGGGGAGGTTGTACTTCAAGTCGCCCACGGCGAGGCTCGAGTCCAAGGTGACGCCGCTGTCGGCCAGCACCTCGAAGAGGTGCGCGTTGCCGGCCAAATAGGGCGAGCGCCAGGAGCGAGGTCGCTGCTCGACGAGCTTGCCGAGGATCTCGAGCGACACCCGCACCTCGCCACAGACCGAGCTCGGCGTCTCGTTCAGGTACGTCTCTGCGGTCTCTTGGCACGTTCCCCGCGGATGCCGCCCGAACGCCGGCGAGTGACGCACCGAGTGGGCACCAGGCGGACCAAAGCCGTCGGCATGCACCTTCGCCACGACGGCCGGATTGAAGCCGTCGGCGGGCCGTGCGGTCGTGAAATTGTAGGACGCTCGAGCGTCGTTTTGGCGTTCCATCGCCGCCATTTGCAAGGTCCCGGGCTCTCCCCAGGGGCCTTCGTTGTAGGCGTCGCGGGAGCTCACGTCGTGGGTCAAGAGAAGCGTCGAGCGAAAAAGTCCGGGCATCGGATGTTTCAGCACGACGTGCCCTTGCGATCCTTCGCGCAGCGCGTCTCTCAAGAAGAGGCGCAGGAGGTCTCCCGACGGCTCGAAGCAGTTGACGTAGCAACGCCCGGTGTCGAACGTCGTGAGGTTGTGCCCCCAGGCATAGATGGCGCCCCGCCCGAGCGGCCGGCGCGTCGCCGCTGCGCCGAGGCGCGCGCTGCCGGCGTAAGCGTCCGCCAGCACGTGCGTACCCTCGTTGAGGTCGTAGGTCCATACGTCGACCGGACGCTTCGCGGCGTTGGCGGTGAGAGGCACGACGCGCTCTTCGAAGCTGTCGAAGCCCGCGAGGGCCGGAGCGTCGGTCGCGACGATGCGCAGTTCGGTCGCGCGACCAGCGCGCCTCGCACTCTTGATTCCCGTGAGCTCGAGCGATCCGTTTTGATGGGGGCCGGCGATCGGCTTCATAACGATGATCACACCACCTCCGGTCGCGAACATCTCGAGCGCGGCCTGCATCGTGGCGTCGAGCGACACACCCTCGAGGTAGCCCGGAATCACGAGCAGCGAGTAGCGCGCAAACGTGGGTACCAGCGTCGACCAGTTGCTGTCGACGGCTTGCACGTCGTAGGCGACGCCCCCTTGATCGAGCGCCGTCGTCACGGCGGCGACGTCGGATATCGCGTCGCGCCAAATGTACGACGGTCCGAGAACGAGGGCGCGCGGCTGAACCCGAGCCGGCGGTACGTCGTCGACGACGCCGTTGCAGTCGTTGTCGATACCGTGAGCGACTTCGGGCATGGGTGGTGGCGTGTCGCACGCCGCCTTGCCCTGCCAGCACCAAGCCCACCCTTCTGCACACGCTCCCCGGGCGGTCGTCACGCAGGCATTGGCGCCGGTCGGAAGGAGCAGGTCGGTGTGGCCGTCGCCGTCTTCGTCTTTTGCGTCGCACGAGGTCTCGAGCGGCAACAGGGGGGGAGGCTCGGCCGGCTCGGGTGGCTGCGCGGGGCTAGCGGCAGGCGTGTTTTGGGTGTCGCCCAGGGGCTCGGCGGTCGCGGCCGGAGCCTCTCTGGCGGTCGTCGCCGGTAGAGGCGCCGCTCGGGTCATGTGCGGTCCTGCTTGGCCACAGGCCAACGCCATCGACCCGACGAGTACGAGGGGGTGAAGGCGCATCGTCCTTCGAATCGGCATTCCTCAAGCGAAACTTGAAAGGGCCGTTGACCCTAGCGTGGTTTGCCACCCCTTTCTCGCGAACGCCCCGTTTCGTTGAGCATCGCCCCTTTGGCTCCACCCAAGAGAGTCGTGACCGTGATCGGCGGCGGGACGGGCTCGTTCACGCTGCTGCGGGGTCTGGTCGCCTACGACGACTTGGACGTTCGCTCGATCGTCACGATGATGGACTCGGGCGGCGACTCGGGCCGCTTGCGCGACGAGTTCGGAGTCTTGCCCCCGGGCGACGTTCGCCGCTGTCTCGTGGCGCTCTCAGACGAAACGGCGCTGATGCGCGAGCTCTTCAATTTTCGGTTCTCCGAGGCGCCGCTCGACGGCCGCAATTTCGGCAATCTGTTCTTCCTCGCGCTGACGCGGGTCCTCGGTTCGGAGCGGCTCGCCATTCAAGCCGCCGGCCGCATCCTCAACATCCGCGGCGAGGTGATTCCCGTGACGTGGGATCACGCTCACCTCTCTGCCGTCCTCGCCGATGGGCAAGTGGTCGCGGGTGAAGCCAACATCGACGTGCCCAAGCACGACGCGTCGATCGCCATCGAGCGGGTGTACCTGGAGCCGCGCGCGACGGCCAACGGAGCGGCGCTCGCCGCCATCGACGGGAGCGACTTCGTCGTGCTCGCGCCCGGCGATCTCTACACCTC
>DATEMX010000095.1:0-2773 GCA_035275365.1 Polyangiaceae bacterium
TTCTCATCGTCATGAACGTGGGCGGTCTGGACCTGCCGCACCGCGGCGAGTACCTGGAAATCGAGCGCTACCAGCGGCTGGTCTTCACGTGGAATTCGGCCCCCGCCGGCGAAGGCAGCCGCGTCACCTTGCGGTTCGAAGCGCTGCCCAACGAGCAAACCCGGCTCACGCTCGAGCACGCGGGGCTCGCCCAAGCGGCTCGAGCACCGCACCAGAGCGGCTGGACTCACATCCTCGGCGAGCTCACGCAGCTTTCGACCTGAGGCGGTGCCGAGGAAAGGCACCGCCAGCGCGATGGCAGCTCCGAGAGCGAATCGTCTCATCCGCGCCGAGGGTATTCGGTCACAGCTTGGCGGTGCAAGCGAGCTTGGCACAGCTTCGCAGGGGCCAAGGCGAATTGATGTTCGCGCTGTTCGCCCAGCTGCTCTTGTCGGGCACGTCGGTCGGGCCGTTGGCGATGCAATTCATCAAATTGGTCGTAGTGTCGTGCATCCCGATGGGCGGCCAAAGCGTGCCGAACTGGTTGACGACTTGAACGCCGCAATCGCGGAAGTCGGCCCGCTTGACCGGTTGGGTCACGCGCTTCATGTCGACGCAATCGACGACCAAGTCGTATTGGCCCTTGGGGGCGTTGGCGTTGGGGGCCAAGCAGATAGGCTCGGCGACGCATTCGTCGAATTCTACGGCGCACTGAGCAACGATGCAGTCATCGCACTGGTCATAGGTGGGGCCATCGTCGGCCGGACCGTCGCTGATGGCGATGGCATCGGTAACGCTGGCGTCTTTCGAGGCGCCCGCCGCCCCGCCCGAGCCGGCCGCCCCGCCCGCACCCGCGCTGCCGCTCGCCCCCGTGGAACCGCCCCCGCCGGCCGCGGTCGTCGTGGTGGTCACCGAACCCGACCCGCCCGCGCCGGCGGTCGCCATCGGGGTCCCGCTCGTGGTGGTGGTCGTCGTCGTTGCGCCGGCGCAGGTACATGCACCGAAGGTGAGCGTCGTCGAGTTACACGCTTTTTCGCCAACGGTGCCGCCCGAGCAACTGCACGCGCTCACTTCGCCGACGGAGCACGATTCGGAGACCGTCTTCACGACACAGCTCGAAATCAAGGCGGCGGCTCCGAGGCCGGAGACAAGTAGGGTGAAAAACCGTCGCATGCTGTTCATCGGTGGCTCCTAGAGCAATGACCCCCCAGACCCAAGGCGAGGGCAAGGTATCACTGGTCATCTATATACGATGCGGAGCGGCGCTGTATTCGAATCGATCTTCACGACTTCGCCCTGGTGGCGCAACCCGACCCTCGGTGGCTTGGCGGCAACTGCTCGCCCACCACCCACCAGTAGAAGGGCAGCGCCTTCGCGTAAGCCCACACCCGCGCTCTTCGTGGGGTGCGGTGAGAGCGGCCCGCCGCTGCGCTCGCGTCGCGATTCGGTTACACTGAATGTTCCGAGATTTCGGTCGTTCAAAAGGACCTGGATGGAGTCTGGTCGAGAGCCGCGTGAGTTGAAGCCGGGCGATGTGCTCGGCCGGTATCAGTTGTTGATGCCGATCGCCAAGGGCGGCATGGGGCAAGTCTGGGCCGCGCGCCAGAGCGGAACGCGCGGCTTCCAAAAGCTCGTCGCTGTCAAGACGATCCTGCCGTCGAACGAGGACGCGGGCCAGCTCGAGTCGATGCTCTTCGACGAGGCATCGCTCGCTTCACTCGTGCGTCATCCCAACGTCGCCGAGACGCTCGACCTCGGCGAGCAAGACGGCACGCTCTACCTGGTGATGGAGTGGGTCAACGGAGAGCCGCTCGACTACATCCTACGGGCGTCGCGAGCGGTGGGTGGCATTCCCATCGCTATCGCGGTGCATCTCATCGTCCAAGCCTGCAAGGGCCTGCACGCCGCGCACGAAGCCAAGAACTCGAAAGGCGAGCACCTCGGGATCGTCCACCGCGACATCTCGCCGCAGAATCTCTTGGTGACCTATTCGGGCGTCGTGAAGCTCGTCGACTTTGGCGTCGCCAAGGCCACCCATCAGATGTCGCAACCCACGGCCCTCGGGCAAGTGAAGGGAAAATTCGCGTACATGTCGCCCGAGCAAGTGCACGGCGAAACGCTCGACGGGCGCGCCGACGTGTTCGCGATGGGCATCGTTCTCTACCGCATCACCACGGGCAAGCACCCGTTCAAGTCGGACAACCCCGCCGCGACCATTCACAATATCCTCACGACGGGCCCTGAGCTTCCTTCGGAGCTCGTACCTGGATATCCGAAGCGGCTCGAAGAGGTCGTGATGAAGGCGCTGGCGCGCGATCGCGCAGAGCGCTTCGATTCGGCGCACGAAATGATGCTGGCCCTCGAGCAGGCGCTGCCGACGGCGGTGCGCGCTCACTCCGACAAGAACACCGAGGTCTTCTTGCATCGGCTCTTCGAGCAGCGCATCGCCGAACGCGCTGCGACGCTCCGGGCCGCGCTCGACGATGCCGATGCGGGCACGGAGCTCTCGACGCCTGCCAGGCAGGTCGCTTTGCCGCGATCGCAATCGACGATGCGCGCCGTGTCCGTCGAGTCGATCGGTGAGGACGTCCATTTCCATTCGTCGATTCTCCCGCCGGCCCCTCAGGTGCCGTCGTTGCGCGCCACGGGCCGGCTGACGCGCGCACTGGTGGCGACCCTCGCCGCCGCCGCCACACTCGTACTGGCAACGAGCGCCTCGCGGCTGCTCCACCGCGCAGAAGGCGGCCTCATTGGCGACGCGACCAAGGGCGTGGTTACGGGCGGTGCGGCCGCC
>DATEMX010000096.1:0-9314 GCA_035275365.1 Polyangiaceae bacterium
TGCGAGAGTTCTCGCGTAGTACTCGGCATGCCGGCGCAGCGTATCGCCGATGTCGGACGCGTTCTTCAGCATCTGCCAGGCGAACTCTCGCACCGACGCGAACATCGCGAAGCGCACCTCGTTCCCCGAATCCACCGCCCATGAGGACAAGAGCGACTTGTCGCGCAGAGATTGAACGAGATCGAGCGATGAGACATCTTCGTCAACCCGCACCACCTGCTCCGCAGCCTCGACGGTGAAGCCTCCGCGGAACACGGCGCATTGGGCGAAGGCGCGCTGCTCGCCGGGCGTCAAAAGCTGCCATGACCACGCAATCGCGCGCGTCATCGCGCCCTCGCTCGCGTCGGAGACGGTCTCACGTTCGGGCAGCCTCGGAGCCAGCAAGACTTCCATGCCGAGCACCTGCATGCGCGCAGCGTAGAGCTCGATGGCGAGAGGAATGCCGTCGAGCGACCGGACGAGCCGCTCGGCCCGCTCGACGAGCGACGGGTCCGAGGCGAGCCGCGATCGATCGACGGAAGACAGATGCTGACCGGCGCGCTCGAGAAAGAGACTCGCAGCCGGTGACGGCTCGCCTCGATCAGCCGAGAGGGCCAGCGGTCCCACTTCGATCGCAACAGCACCGGGGGGACGCCATCGACTCCGCGAAGATGCGATCACCTGAAGGGATGGTGCGGCGTGGCTCCACGCCAAGAGCGCCGCTGCGAGCGGCGTGGCGATATGGTCCACGGGGTCGATGACGAGCAGAACGCGTCCGAGTTTGCCGAGAGCGTTACCGAGCGCCACTTCGGGCAGCGTTATCGATTCGACGGCCACTCCGGCATCCCGCGCAACGATGCGGACCATGTCGTCGGCGTCGCGAGCGTCGGCAAGATCTCCGAATACGAGCGCGTCCCACGGAGGGTCGTGCTCGGCGGCGAGGCGCCGCACGGCTTCCAAAATGACGCGCGTTTTGCCGATCCCGGGCCCACCCCACACCGTCACGACTCGTGTTCCCGCGCAGAGCAGCCCCGCCACGTGCCGGCATTCCTCGTCGCGTCCGACGAAGCTCCCTACCAGCGCGGGAAGGGCGCGACCCGCCGCGGCGGCTACCGCGCTCTTACCGAGCTGCAGCGACGGAGGGGGTGCGCGCTGCAAAGACGATTCGGCAGCCGACGTCATCTCGAGGTCACCCACGTCGCGCACGCTGTCGACCGGCGCGGGGATGAGATCCGAAATGGTGGCGACTCCGGACGCATCTCTCACTTTTCGAACGAGCTCCCCCAGCGAGGCTGCCGTCGGGCGCCGGTCGAGATCACGGGACAGCATCGAGAGAACGAGCTGATCGAACGAACACGGCAGCTCGGCCCGCGCCTTGCTGGGAACAGGAGGTGGTTCGAAGAGAATGCGCGCAAAAACGGTGACTGGGTCGAGCCCCTCGAACGCAGGTCGTCCGGTGAGCGCCTCGAACAGGACGCAACCGAGGGCGAACACGTCGGCCTTCCCGTCGACCGTGCGCGCGCTGCGGATCTGTTCGGGGGCCATGTAACGCGCGGTGCCGAGGTGACCGCCGCGCTCCCCGCTCGCGGTGGCGTCGCTAAGACTCACCAAACGAGCCACGCCGAAGTCGACGATGACAGCCCTTTCGACGTCACCGCCGGCGAGCATGACGTTGCTCGGCTTGAGATCGCGGTGCACGATTCCGGCCGCGTGCATCGCCGAGAGACCCGAGGCGAGCCTCTCCGTCAGACGCAGCGCTTCGGAAGGGCGGAGCCCTCGCGCCGCGAAGCGCTCGGCCAGCGTTTCGCCGGAAATCCAAGCCATGGCAAGAAAAGGGCCATGCTCGGAGGCCGTCCCATGGTCCACGTAACGAACGATCGCTGGATGTCGGATTTCGGCGAGCGCATGGGCCTCGCGCCACAGACGAGAGCGGGCGCGCGGCTCGTTGTCTGGCGCGGCGCGCCACGTCTTGAGCGCAACCGGAACGCCTTGTAGGGCATCGAAAGCTTCGTAGACCGTGCCCATGCCCCCAGCCGCCACATGGCGTCGGATATGGTACCGGTTGGCGACGACGTCCCCTTCCCGCATGGACAACGCAGCAGCACTACCACGGAGATGCGCCAGATACGACTGGCCTTGGATTTGCTCGCTACTAGCGAACATGGACCCAAGCCATCCTTCGAAAGGTACGTACGCCAAGTACCTGGCAGTAACGATCGCGATGACCGCGTTCGCCTGCGGTGGGAGCCCTTCGAGCGTCACCGCGACCGCCTCTTCGCGTGTTTTCACCGGCGATGTGCCGGGCACCGACGTTCGCATCGGAATCATCGCCGCCGATCGGCACGCGAGGTTCTTTTTCTGCGGGGGCCCGTCGTCGTACGCGACGATGACCCGATGGCTTCCCGCCGACATCGACGCCGCGCACAAGCTCACTCTGCAGGTCCCAGGGACCGAGACTTGGACGCTCGAAGGTGAGGTCGGCGATGGAGAGGTCGTAGGCTCCGTCGACATGGGCAACGCGATGGCGCGAGCCTTCCGCGCGACGCCTGTCCTACAAGGGACGATTGCCGGCCTCTACGAAGGGACGGCGCCATGCGGGAAGCTCGGGCTCATCCTCCTCCAAAAGGCCGTGGACGCGACCCCCGTCGGACAGGGAGCGTGCATCGGCTCGACGACCATCGAGCAGGTGAATCCCCTCGCCCCGATCATTCGCGCGTCCGATGGTACGATTCGGGTGAGCGTCGGCGCTTTGGCCGAGGAGGCACAGGTACGAGCCGCGGCCCCCCCGCCCGATTGAGAAGAATTTCACGAATCGTCGGTGGGCGATGACGAATCGCTGGCGTCGGTGGCGATGCCAGGATGCTTCTCGAGCCAGCGGCGGAGCTGGTTTCGGTGCATCCCGAGCGCGCGCGCCGTACCTCGCACGTTCCCACCGTTGTCGGCGAGCGCCTGTGTGATCTGCTCGTCGCTCCAGGTCGTAGCCGGTTTCGTCGCAAAAGCCGGAGCACTCCCCTCGCCCGTCATCATCGGTTCGTCGGCGGCGCCCTCTTCCGGCGCAGTGGATCCGCGCGGCCCGAACGGCCTGCCCGCTTCGGGGGCCAGGTGATGAGGCTGCACGACGGTCACGCCTTCGTCGATGGCACGATGAATCGCGCGCCGGATCTCCTGCATGAGCTCGCGGACGTTGCCGGGCCAGGCCCGAAGAGCGCACGCTTCGATCAGCGTCACCGAAGAAGACACGCGCGCATCGACAGCGGCGAGCTCGCGCGCAACGAGCCAGGGAATCTCATCCAGCCTGTCGCGCAGCGGCGGCACGAGCACTTCCGGGCGACCGAGTCGAAAATACAGATCCTCTCGGAATCGCCCGGCCCTCACCTCGTCGCGCAAGCTCTTGTGGCTCGCGGCGCAGATGCGGATCTCGATTTTGCGCGGGCGTGCGGCTCCGAGTGGCAAAACCTCTCGACTCTCGAGTACGCGCAGGAGCTTGGCTTGCACCAAAGGATCGAGCTCGGCGATCTCGTCGAGAAAGAGCGTCCCTCCATGGGCCGCCTGCAGGTACCCTTCGGCATCCGCGGTGGCGCCGGAGTAGGCGCCCTTGCGCGCGCCGAAGAGGAGCCGCTCGGCGAGGCCTTCGGGGATGGCCGCGCAATTGACCGCCACGAACGGCGCCGCGGAACGGGCCGCGAAATGCGCCTCGTGGAACGCGCGCGCGGCGAGCTCCTTGCCCGATCCGCTCTCGCCGCGCAGGTAGAGCGTATCCCCCGCCCGGCTGGCGAGCGCGATCTCGCCCCACACGCGGCGCATTCGCCCGCCGAGGATCGGGCCTTCCAACCGATTCGCAGAGGGTGGCTCGCCGATGAAAGGGTGCACGTCGTCCACCGCCCAAAGAAGACTGCGACCGATGCGCACGAGAGCGGGTGAAGGAAAGATCCCGCTCGATGCAAGCTCCTTTCCACCGACGAAGGTTCCATTGCGACTCTCCAGGTCGGAGATCCTCCAACCCGCTTTCTCCCGGCGAAGCTCGACGTGCTTGCGCGAAATCCGGTCGTCGTCTTCGAGCACTCCGATTGGCGTCCCCCGCCCGACCGCGACCCCCTCCCCTCCGCCTTTGAGCGCCTCCGCCCGCGGACGTCCCGCGGCCACGATAATGACGACGCCGGGCTCGTTTCGCAAGAGCGGCGCCGGCACCTGCAGGCTATCTTCGCTGGTCTCGTCGTCCCGAGGCATGCCGAAGTACGATAGCGCTTTTCGACGGCGCTTCGACTTGGCCATGCCCACCTCTGGACTTCATCGCCATCTCCTTGGTCGACGGCTCGGACCGCATCCGTGCGGCTCGTCGACGACGGGAATCGTTAGAGCAACCGTCGCGCCATTCGACGATCGGAGGGTTTCTCGAGCATTTGGGCCTGTAACCAGCCCCGCGGGCCGGGCACGTGCCCGGGCCGTGACCCGTTTCGGTCATCACGATCGGAGTTCAGGCAACCCAGCGTGCGTCGACCGTCGGTCCCCGCAAGGTTGTTCCGATGGTGCGACCACTGCGTTGAGCCGGCGGCGTGCGCGCCTTCGTGGGAAGGGGGCGCCGCACCGACGGCCGCAGTCCATGCGGCGTCGTCGACGACGTGTTGCTTGAACGTCGCGTGACATCCTGTGCAGGTCGTCATTGTCTCACTGAGCGCGGAGAGTACAGCGACCATATCGCGGCGATGGGCGGCGTCGCCGATTGTGTCTGCCTTTCGATGGAAAGCGATCGCGAGGTCCGTGAACCCCGGAGCGCCGGCCCCCATGCTCGCTCGCGCGAATCGGCGACGGACGAAAAGCGACAGCGCTATGAATCGCAGCTAGCCGATCTGCCTCAGAAGTTGCTCGCCGCCGAAGAGAAGAACCGACGTGCGCTATCGATGGCCCAGCAGACGAAGACGGGGCACGTCTACGTCATCTCGAACATCGGATCGTTCGGGGAAGACGTCTTTAAGATTTTTTCAACATTGTCACGCATGCGAACGCCAATTTCGCCTACATTCTTCGAGATGGTGCGTGGGTCAAGCTTAGTCATCGAACGCTCGCAAGGTTCATCCAAGGCTCCACCAGCTACGGCGCCGCGGCATCCTATGCAAAAAGCCGCCTCTCGAGTCGAGAGCTAGATCGACAAGCGCAACGAGCGGCAGGGAAACGGCTTCCGACGTCGTGTCCTTTGGTAGCGCGTGAGGACGATGCGACCGTCGCCCAAATAGGGCCGCAGAGCTAGCGACGAGCGAGCGCCATCCGAATCGCTCGCTCGACTGGAGAGGCGCTGTGTCGCCATAGACCGCGCGACTCTCTCGGCAGCAGGGCTGGCTGCCCGAGGAACCGAGGCCTTGTCCCAAACAGAAGCGGTTGCGCTGCGTGCACGAGAAAGGGATGGCAGAGGTAGACCGTGCCGGCCGGCCCCACCGCGGTCGATTCGGGTCGATGCGCCGATTCGGAGAAGTCCGAGCTCGCAAGCTCTCCGAGGGACACCCCCCCTTCGCCGTGAGGTTCGAGCTTCCGCGCGATGTCGACGTGCGAGCCTATGCGCAGGCGAGTTGGCGCGTCCTCGGCACCCACATCGGAGAAGAGGAAGAGCATGAGGAGCGCGCGTCCCTTCGAGGCCACGTTCACGCGCCACTTCAGAAAGTCGGTCTCTCCCTCTGCCCCGAAGCTCATGTCGACGTGCCAACCGCAGTCACCAGGATCGCCAGGCGAGGGAAACCGGATCGGAAACGTGCCAATGCTCCCACGAGGCGACCAGCGTCCGGGCCCCACGAGTGCGTCGTACGCCGCGTGCAACCTCGGTGTGTTCGCAGCTTCCCGGAAGAGCGGGTTCGCGATCTCGCCGATCCGCACGACGG
Organism: Polyangiaceae bacterium; assembly: GCA_035275365.1. Taxonomy (GTDB): domain Bacteria; phylum Myxococcota_A; class Polyangia; order Polyangiales; family Polyangiaceae; genus DASWDH01. The sequence goes on from DATEMX010000096.1 coordinate 5,847, forward strand.
GCCGGGTCCAAGTGGACGGCGCGTCCTCGGCGCACCCGGTAGCGAGCCAAAGGACTCGACGACACGCGTCGGCAAGGTCCCGGGGAAAGGCTCCGTCGACACGAACGAAGCCATCGTGGACGAACTCTTCAATCCGCGCTGCAGACAGCGTGACATTATCATGAGGCATTTGAATCTCCTCTTGGTTCCAGCTCAAGGCAAAGAGCGACGCACGACGCGCGCGTCGAGGACGACCAACGAGCGCCGGGGTGCGGCGCTCAGCCGAGCAGGAACACGGAGAAATTCATCACTGGGCGGAGACTAGCCCACGACTCGCTGACCTTCAACGAAGGTTCTCACGAGTCTTCGACTCCCACGATTCCATCGCTCAGCGCGAGCAGGCGGATCTCCTCTTTGATCCGTTCGAAACGCTTGCGCAGCGCGGCTGCCCTGCGCTTCTGCGCCTCTTCGTATGCGTTCTGGCCCGCGAAGATGCTCGCGATTTCGCTCCAGGAAAGCTTCTGATCGACGCGCAGCACCAGCAACGCTCGGTCCTTCTCGGACAGATGCATCCGCATGCTGGAAAACCACGCCTCCACTTCGACGCTCAGGTACGGCTTGCGAGACGACTGAACCGGTGCCGGGAGCTCAGGGACTTGCGAGAGCGGGGCGTGGCGTCCACGGCGTCGCAACGACCGGCGGTGCCGCGCCGCCGCATTGCGGGCTATCGCGTAAAACCAGGTGCGGACCGACGACAGGCCATTGAATCGTGGAAGGCCGGTCCATAGGTCCTCGCAGGCTTGGAAAAGACCTCGTCGGCACTCGCCTCGTCGCGCAGGAGCGCGGTCAAGAAACCCAACACTTCGGACCCATACGCTTCTACGGCCAATGCGCCTGCGGCGCGATACTCGCCGGCATCCAGAAGCCGGCGGATCGCGTCCTCGCTCGTCGATGTAGTCACGTCGATTCCTCGAGCCCGAACATCGCTCGGTCATGGGGCCGAGCCACCCGTTCACCCAATCTTCCCGCGCTTTTTTTCGAACGAGGGAAGCGGCGCGTCAAGCGAATTGGGTCACACGGGGCCGTGGCCCACTCGCCTCGCTCAAGTGTCTGTCCGTACTTTCGAGCTCCGTCGAACCCGGGCTGGCCGTTGTGCAGCTCATAGCGACGGAGTGCCGCTTGGGCCTGGGCCTGCTGTGCGGCCTTGCGCGCGAAGTAGGCATCGAGGGCGTCTACGTCGACGCGATCCTTCGGCGCGATGGATGACCGGTTGTCGTTGCCCGCGCTCTCGAGGCACGAGGAGTAGCTCTGCTCGAGGTCGCGCTTGTAGAGATGCAGCCACTGGTAGGCGAAGTCGTTCGCCGACCAGTCGCACCATACGTTGAACGCGATGACGCGTCGCGCATGAGCGTGCGACGGCGCGAATACGGTTTCGAAGTCGCCGGGGCCAGGCGGCTCACCGGACGCGAGGGCGCGCATCGCTGCGGACACGGCGCGATACCTTCCGAACCCACAGCGCGCAGTGCCAAAAGATGTTTCGAGGCAACGCGACCAAGCTCAGTAAGACAGCCCCAAGGCCATCAGAAAACGGCTCCCTGCTCACAGAATCCCCAGCTCGAGCCCCTTCAGCACCGCGCGCGTTCGATCGCGCACGCCAAGCTTCGAGAAGATGCTCGAAGCGTGGTTCTTGACGGTGCCGGCTGCGGCGCCCAGCGCGTCGGCGATCTCCTTGTTGCTCGCGCCGGCGGCCATCAACCGGAGCACCTCCTCCACGTCTTCTTCGCGCTGCTCGGGACGCTACTCGCCCTTGGACAGCTCCGCGATGCGCGGCGACCGGCGCCGACGCGGACCGACGCCATCGTGAGGCACATCGGCGGGATGGGCGTTTCGTGCATCACGACGCTCACCGCGTTCCTCGTCACGAACGCCCGGCACGTCTTCCACCTCGGCGCGTTCAACCTCTTCGTCTGGATCACCCCGGCCGTCCTTGGGGCCATCGCCATCGGCGTCGCGCAGAGGGCGTGGCGGGCGCGTCTTTCATGATCTTTGGTGTGCCCTGCATGGCGTGACATGGAGGTGAAGTCCTCTGGAGAACTTGGCCACAGGGACTCGAAGCAAATCGCAAGGCGCTAACTTTCTTCGGAATCGCGAGCATCTCGGTTCCTCCGAAGCGCGATGACGTTCATTCGCGGCGTGTGCGGCCGCTTCATCTGCCATACTCCCAACATGGTTTTGGGTGCAGGCGAAGGAGCAGGCATGCGAAGTTCGGCCGTCGATGTGATCCGAGGCTGGGCGGTGCTTGCGGTGATCCTGCTGCATTTGAACATCCGTGTGCGGTTCGATGGTTGTGCGCTCGGCCGCAGTTTGCCAAAGCCGCTCTACTCGCTGCTTTTCTGGAGCGGCTATCAAGCGGTCATTGTCTTCTTCGTGATTTCCGGGTTCCTCATCACGCGCACGACCGAAGCCCGCTGGGGCGCACTGCACTCGATCGACGTGAAAACGTTTTATCGAATCCGTTTCGCGCGTATCGCGCCTGCGCTGGCGCTGTTCGTCGCGGTTCAATCGGCGCTGCAGCTCGCGCAGGTAAGCGGCTTTGCGGACGAAAAACCCGCCGCTTCTCTGCCTACCACGCTCCTATCGGTCTTCACGTTTCACATGAACTGGCTCGAAGCCAGAGTTGGCTACCTGCCGGGGGCTTGGGACGTGCTCTGGTCTCTGTGTATCGAGGAGCTCTTCTACCTCGGGTTTCCGCTGCTCGTCCTCGTCCTAAGGCCGCGGTTCACCGTGTACCTCATGCTCTCTGCTTTCGCGGTTGTCGGCCCCTTCGCGCGCGTCTCGTTCACCACCAACGAGATCTGGATGGATCATTCTTATCTGTCGTGCATGGGCGAGATCGCGATTGGCTGCATGGCCGCACTGTGGAACCGTGGCCGAGCACTGCCCAAGATCTCGTCGACCATCGTGCTCGCGGCAGGGGTGAGCATGATGACTCTCGTGCTGTTCTTCCGGCGCGCGGTCCATGCCTTGGGTCTTTACGACCTTGGCCTGGATGTTACGGTCCTCAGCTGTGGAACCGCAGCCGTGCTGATCGCCACTGCGGAATCACTTGTTTGGAATCGCGCGGCGAGCACGGCGGCGCTCGCTCCACTGCGTTGGGTTGGCCGAAACAGCTACGAAGTCTATCTGTCCCATCTGTTCGTCGTCATCCCAGTGACCCTTCTTTTCAAGCGATTCGGCTTTCCGAGCTTGATCCCGTTTTTCTACTTGGCCGTCCTATTGGCTTCGGCGCTGCTCGGCGCTTTCATTGCGCGATCCTATTCCAAACCATTGAGTCTGCTGCTCCGGCCTTCACAGATTCAACCGCAACGCGTTCCTTCCGTGCGGCGAGCCTAATGGCTTCGTGCGCTCATGGTGATCATGTACGTATGCCCCTGCGACCGAAGGGGTCCCGGGGCAACGGGCCGCGTGGCATTCCTCGTGCGCTGCGCC
>DATEMX010000097.1:0-6048 GCA_035275365.1 Polyangiaceae bacterium
TGTCGTGGCATCCGGAAGTCGCGCAAATCGTCTTCACGCTCGGGCAGGTCACGGTCGGAGTCGTGCCGGCATCGATGCCGGCGCGAGACGAGAGCGCCGCGATTTCGGCCTCCGTCAGCTCGCCCGCGCACCCCGATCCGAGCAGCAGAAGCGCGAACGCCATGCATGTCGCGAAAGGACGCGGGCTCATTGCGACACCACGCCTGGGATACCCTTGATCCATTGGAGGATGCACGCGGGTCCCGTGTCGTTCCTCCAACCGCTGTTCCTCGTCGCCACGACCGGCATCTTGATGCCGCAGGGCAGGTTGACGGTCTTGGTGTAGAGGAGGCTCTGCTCGGGATGAAGGGGGTCGATGATGAACCCCGGAGCGAGCGCACATGCCTCTTCGCCTCGCCCTGGCTGGTAGAGGAGCGGAAGCGGATGGCGCGTGGAAGCCGCCGTCAGTACGAAGCCGGGCACAGCAGGGTCACTGCTACCGTGACATCCTTGGGTGCCGCATGCCTTGTCGAGGATGCCCATGATGCCGCATGGATCGTAGGTCATGGTGAACCCGTCAGGGTCGGGATCGGACCCCGTCGACATGCCCGTTCCCGTCGAGGTGCCCGTTCCCGTCGAGGTGCCCGTTCCCGTCGAGGTGCCCGTTCCCGTCGACATGCCCGTTCCCGTCGAGGTGCCCGTTCCCGTCGACGACCCGGTGGCAGTGCCCTCGCCGGCGTCGGAGTCTTCGAGCACGACGAGCCGACCGGCGCATCCCGCGGAAATAAGTAGCAAGGCTAAAACGGTTTGACACGAGACAGCGCGCTTCGAGGTCATGATCGTAAGAGCCACCGGTGCCCCGAACGAGCTCAAGTGACCATGCTCTTTTCGTTAACGGAACGCCTCAATGGTAGACTCGAGAGCATTCACGCCCGCTCCGTGAGCCGGTTCGTGCGCCTCGTGGCTCTCACCTCTTGGTAGCGTGCACCCGATGCCCCATCCCCGAAACCTCCACGCCGAAGCGCACGCGTCGGCCAACAACGTGCGGGAGCTTCGGGGTGGGACGAGCCTCGACGACGCCACGCTCGTATCGCGCGCGCTCGGCGGCGACAGGGGGGCGGAGGAGGCCCTCTACCACCGTCACTTTCACTACGTGATGGGCATGGTCGTCCGGCTGCTCGCCGATCGCGACGAAGCGGAAGACGTCGTGCAAGACACGTTCGCGAACGCCTTCGATCGGCTGAGCTCGCTCCGGCAGCCGGAGAACGCCCGAGCGTGGATCGCGCAGATCGCCGTGAGCCAAGTGCAGCGGCGCGTCCGCAAAAAGCGGCTCCTGGCGCGGCTCGGCTTGCATCCGCCCGCCGACGCCATCCACCTCGAGGCGTTGGCCGCCGACGCGGCGAGTGGCGAAACGGTCGCCGAGCTCGCCGCCGTCGGCCGCGTGCTCGCCGAGCTCGGCGCGAGCGAGCGTATCGCTTGGATGCTGCAACACGTCGAAGGGTGCGGCCTCGAAGAGGTCGCCGCGCTCTGCGATTGCTCGCTCGCCACCGCCAAGCGCCGCATCGCCGCGGCCAAAGATCACCTGCGCGAGCGACTCGCCGATCTCTTGGAGGTTCCATGAGCACGCTCGATGGACCGTTGCGCCACAAGCTCAGCGTCGAGGTCGACGCCCGAACCTCGCTACGCGTGTGGCGCAACACCAACGAGCTACGCAAGAAGCGCGCGCTCGCAGAGCGACGCCGCTCCTTGGCGGGCGCTTTCGCCGTGGGTGTTACCTTCGCCGTCGTCGTGCTCTTCGCCCTGCGCACGCCCGAGCCTCGCGCCACGGCCGCCCTTTCGACTGAAGGGCCGGCCAAGCTTCGCGTCAAGGGCGGCGGCGAGTGGGACGGCGTGGTCTCGGCGGCGGCACCCGCCGCGATCGATTTCGAAGACGGCTCGAAGATCGCGCTCAACGCGGGCGGCCGTTTGATGCCGCTCGAGAACAACCGCGATTCGTTCGTCTTGTTCTTGGGAGCAGGCCAAGCGTCGTTCGACGTGAAGCCCGGCGGAACACGGCGATGGTCGATCGAAGCAGGGCTCGCGACCGTGGAGGTCGTGGGTACGAGCTTCGTCGTCAATCGCACACCGACCGCGCTCGTCGTCGAGGTGACGCGCGGCGTCGTCCTCGTGCGGGGCGAGCGGCTCGTCGATCGCGTGCAGCGCCTCGAGGCCGGCAATCGACTCGAAATTCCCGCGGCGCAACCCGTCACCACCGCAGAGCCGAGGGAATCGCCACCGCCGAAAGCGACGATGTCACCACAGCCCGAGCCGCCGCATGCGAACGCTGCGGGCGCGTGGCGCGATCTCGCGGCGCGCGGCGACTATGCCGAGGCGTACCGCTCGCTCGAGGCGAACGGCATCGCGCAGCAGAGCCGAACGGCCGATCTCGATCGTCTCCTCGCGCTGGCCGACGTGGCGCGGCTATCGGGTCATCCGCGCGACGCGGTGGAGCCATTGCAACGCGTCGTCGTCGAGCACCGGCACGACCCGCGCGCCGCCTTGGCGGCATTTACGCTCGGCCGCGTGCACCTCGATTCACTCGGCAACGCTCGAGCCGCGGCGAGCGATTTCCGCGACGCCATCGCGCTGGGGCTTTCGCCGGCGCTGCTCGAAGATGCGTATCTGCGGCTCGTCGAAGCCTTCGCCAAGGCGGGCGATCGGCGCGCCGCTCACGAGGCGTGGCGAGCGTACGGCGAGCGCTTCCCCCATTCGCCGCGACGTGCGACCGTCGACCAATGGGGCCGCGAACCCTGACGTCGCCAGCTCGGATCGCCCGCCCTTGCCGGACCCTGCGCGCCCTCATCAGCCTGCTTGCCTTCGCCGCACGCGCTCGGGCCGATCTGCCAGCAAGCTGGGAACGCGCCACGACGATAGCCGTACCGCTCCTGCCGTGCCCCGCCAAGGTGTTCGACGCGGCCGCGTTTGCGCGTCTTCTCGAGATCGAGCTCTTGACCGAACACCTGCGTGTGGAACGCCAGACGGACTCGAACCCCGATGTCATCCGTCTCGGCATTTCCGACGCCATTTGCTCGATCGAACCCGAGAGCGTGGTGGCCATTTCGATTCGTATGGGCGCCGAAGAAGACGTCATCGAGCAGTCGGTCTCGCTCGCCGAGCTGGGCTCGGGCGCCCGCGAGCGCACACTCGCGCTTGCGCTCGCCGAGATGCTGCGACACGCGCGGCATCGCGAACTCACGGAGGCGGCCCCGCAAGTGCCCCTCCTCGTCGCGCCCGACCCCGCCTCTGCTCTCGCCGACGGCCCGCCCAACGGCGCGGCGAGCACGCCTCCGCCAGCAGCACCGACGGCGATCGCTTCGCTCGCCTCCAACGTAGAAGCCCTCGCACCCAGCGCCCGGGTCATTCCCGAGCCACCCACGCGAAAAGCGGTGACCGCCACGTTCGCGTGGCGGCGGTTCGTGCTCATGCGGACGTCGTTTCTCGGCGGCGGCCTCGCGTGGGAGCCGCCCGTTCTGCGGACCCGATCGCGCTTGCGACTCGACGCCGCTGCGCTCTTCAGCGAAGCGAACGATCCCCTGGGTACTCTCCGCCTGTCGCACTACGCCGCGGGCGTCGCGATCTTCATGACGACCGCCGGCACGCCGACGTTTCTCCTAGGGCCACGCGTCGAGTTCGGCTACGTGCGCGTCAATGCTTCACCCGCGCGCGACGGCGTGACGACCCACGCGGGAGGCCACGCGATCGTCTTGGCGTCGCTTCTCGCCGCGTTGCGGCTGCCGTTGACGACCCGCTGGTCGGCGTCGGTCGAAGCCGAGTTTGGCGTGGCGCTCGTGGGCCTCACCGTCTACGCGAGCGACCGCACCGTGGCCGACCTGCGCGAAGCGTTCGCTTCGGCGCGGGTCGGTTGGGGTTTCGAATTTTGAGTCGAGAGCAAGAGCAGTGGGTCGACGTTCGGCTCATCAACGCCGTCGACCGCGATCTAGCGGCAATGGTCGAGGAGTCGACGTTTCGCGAGACCTCCACTACCACTTGCACGTCGTAAGGTGCCCCGCGCGAGCGACTCGACGACGTCGCCGTGCTCATCGCTCAAATCTTAACGTTTTCACGGCACGGATTCGATCGCTCGACGCTTCTGCGCAGGCTCAGGCCGACGTTCGGCCCTGACCCCGAGCCTCCGCCACAGTCAGCACCTCGCGTGCCACCAAGCAGCGCGTATCGAGCTCGAGAGCTCGGTGCGCACCGCCGCGCAAAGCGACCTGGAGAGCCACAAGGGATAGCAAAAGAGCGCATCGTCGGCGCGCTCCAAGCGTGCGAGACGACCGCCCTGGACAGAGGCGAACCAGGCCAGCGCGCAAGTCCACCCGTTCGCAGTTACCTAAGATAGAGGTCGAACGCATCTCAACATCGGTATTGGACGACGTAACATTCCGTAACTTTTCAAAGGGCTGCTTTCTTGTTAGCGTGCCTACCAGAAGCAAGCTTCAGCCTGGCTCTAAAAAATTGTAATCATTGTCGCGAATGCTGAGTGCATTCGAAGAAAAGGAACAACCATGAAACTAATCGTCGGACTAACCGCCCTTGTTTTCGTACCGATCGCGACTCTAGCAATGCCCATCACTGCAAGTGCTGATTGCAATAGCAGTAGTTCTTGCCTTAGTCACTACAACTCGGGCCTCGGGGCAGGATTGAGTGGGACTAGCAGTGGAAATGTCGGTGTTCAGGGTTACGCGCGAAATAGTGCAAACACCAACTTCGGCGCAGGCACCGGAGTATTAGGCATTTCGGGCAACGGGATTGGAGTGGAGGGAACCACCACTCAAACGGGAGGCTATGGAGTATACGGCCATGTCGGCGGTTCCTCGTCATACGGCGTTAAAGCAGAGGCGGATAGTAGCTCGAATACCGCACTCTGGGTCGTCAACACTAGCGGGAACTCGGCCGCGTGGTTCGACGGTAACGTCTACATCAACGGAACCAACATCACGCCAAGCGACGCACGCTTGAAGAAGGATGTCGCGGATATACCGCTTGGCCTCAAGGAGGCTCTCCAGCTTCGCCCGGTGACCTACAAATGGATCAGCGGACAGGACGACCGTGCTCACCTGGGGTTGATAGCGCAAGAAGTGCAGCGGATTGTGCCCCAGCTTGTCACGCAAACGACAACGCCCGAGAAGAAGGAGATCTTGGGAGTGAACTATCCCGAACTCGTTCCGATCCTGCTAAAGGCGATTCAAGAGCAAAATGCTAGAATCGTGACACTCGAAAACTCGAACGCTCAGCCAAGACTTGCCTCGCTCTTCGGCGGTGGGGCGCTGGGGCTTCTGCCGGCGGCCTTCCTGCTCGCCAAGTTTGCACGCAAAAAGCGCGCGGAAACCCGGGCTTGACCTCCCCGGTTGACTGGGTGCCGGGCTGACTGTGAGGACGCTTGCCTCGAGCGTCCGTCCGTTGTAGTTGGTTCATCCACCACGGGGACATGGCAGTGCAGTCACAGCAGGCTCGTTCAGATGGTGATGTGCAGTGGCATGTTCTCGTGGTGGGCGGCAATGCCGCGCGTGTCCGTGGTATGACCAGCCTCCTCGAAACGATCGGGTTTTGGGTATCGGCGATCGACGAGCTGCCAAGCGCCATAGAGTCATTCAAGTCGGTCGTGTTGGACTGCGTCGAATTGGACGGGCCCATTGTCGCCAGCCGGAGGCTGCGCCGGAGCGGCTGGCAGGGCGGGCTCGTAGCGGTGGTGCCACACGTAACGGCAACGATGCGGACGCGGTTGCTAGAGGCGGGTGTGGACCAAGTTGTTTCTGATCCGTTCGCGCCGCGTGACCTGCTCGCGTGCGTATGGGCCACGTCGCGGAGAGCATCGACGACCGCAGCCTCGACTCACTCGTCCTCTGACGACGAGACGCCGCCCAGTGATCGGCTCCACGTGGGCACGCAACTTCTGGGGGTGGTGGCTTCAGCGGCTCGTCTCACCGACACGGAGCGGTCGCTACTCAAGGTTCTCTGTCGTTCGACGTGTCCCGTTCCCGCGTTGGATCTTCTTCTGCGGGTCTTCGGGCGTGCTCGCTACGCCCC
>DATEMX010000098.1:0-3190 GCA_035275365.1 Polyangiaceae bacterium
CACGTGTTTGGCGAGAATTTCGAGAAACGAGCTCCCGGCGAACGGCGTTTGGCCCGTGAACATCTTATAAAGGATGATCCCGGTCGCGTAGATGTCGGCGCGGTGATCGATGTCGCCGCCGGCGGCTTGCTCGGGCGCCATGTATTCCGGCGTACCGAAGACCGTGCCGACGTTGGTGAGCTTGTGATCGCCCACCTCTGCCTCCGCGGCCTTCGCCGGCGGCGGTGGCCGATCGGGACCGTGTGCGAGGAGATGCGCGATGCCGAAATCGACGATCTTGACGATCTCGTCGCCATCGGAGGTACGGTGAAGGAATACGTTTTCGGGCTTGAGATCGCGGTGGACGATGCCCGATTGGTGGGCGGCGTTGAGCGCTCGGCAGATCTGGAGCGCGAGGTTCACGCCTCGCGACGGCGAGAGCGGGCCGGAGCTGTGCAGTACTTGCGAGAGATCGCGCCCTTCGAGCAGATCCATCGCGATGTAGAAGCGACCATCCTCAAGCTGGCCCAAGTCGAACACGTCGACGACGTTGGGATGTTTGATGCGACAAGCGCTCACCGCCTCGCGGTGAAAACGCACCACCATGTCGGGGCTCGACGAGTACTCGGACTTCAGCACCTTGAGCGCGACCTTTTTCTCGATCGACTCTTGAACCGCACGATACACGTTGCCCATGCCGCCCTCGCCGAGCTGGCGAAGCACCCGGTAGCGCCCGGCCACCACGGTGCCGATCAAAGGATCGCCGTCCGCCTTCGGCCCGGGCGGGGGCTCTCTGCGACCGAGCGGGACGGGAATGTCGGCGTCGAGCGACACGGCAACGGTGGAGGCATCGGCGCGCACCGCCGGCGAGAGTTCACCCGGGTCGACGAGCTTCACGCCGTCGTTCGGGCAGAAGAGATCGTCGTTGGACGCCGTGTGGCACAGAGGGCAGACGCGAAGCACGCGCCGTCAGCGTAGCTCGAATCGACGCGATATTCCCAGCGCAGTGACGAGCGGCGCGGCGCGCTTAGCTCGGCCGACCGCTTTTCTCGAGCAAGCCTTGCAGCCCCGCCAAGTCGATGGGTTTCACGAGGTGTTCGTGAAACCCCGCGTCGCGCGAGCGCTCGCGATCGGACTCCTGACCGTAGCCGGTGATGGCGATGAGTTTGAGACGCGAGAGCGACGGCTGCTGCACGAGCCGACGCGCGAGTTCATAGCCATCCATGACGGGCAGGCCGATGTCGAGCAACGCGACCTGGGGCTTGAAGGTCACGACCTTGGCGAGCGCGGTCGGCCCGTCGTGCGCCACCATCGTCACGTGGCCGAGTTCGTGCAGAATGTCGGCCAGCGTTTCGGCGGCGTCCACGTTGTCGTCGACCACCAAGATGCGCCGACCTTGAACGCGCGCGTGCTGAGCCGCCTCCGGCTCGGCCGCCGCGAGCGAGCGGGCCGAGAGATCGAGCTCTTGTTGAGGGACCGCTTGAATGCGCACCACGAACTCGGCCCCTTTACCGAGCCCCGCGCTGTGGGCGCTCACGCTACCGCCGTGCAGTTCTACCAAGCTCTTCACGATGGTAAGGCCGATCCCGAGGCCGCCCTGCGATCTGTCGAGGGTGCGCTCACCCTGGACGAACATGTCGAAGACGAAGGGCACCATTTCGGGAGCAATGCCGGAGCCGCTGTCTTTCACGCGAACGACGATGCTGTCGTTCTCTCCCGCCGCGGAGACGACGATCTGCCCGCCCGCGTCGGTGTATTTGGCCGCGTTGGTGAGGAGGTTGGAGACGACCTGGGCCATGCGAACTTCGTCGGCGTACGCCAAGAGGCCGCGGCGCGGAACCGAGATGCGAAGGTTGTGCGATCGCTGCTCCAAGAGCGGGCTCGCCATTTCGATGGCCTGCGTGATGATTTGCGAGACCTCGACCGGCGCCTTCTTCAGCTCGATCTTGCCGCGCGTGATACGTGAAACGTCGAGCAGGTCGTCCACCAGACAAACCAGATGCTGCACTTGGCGCTCGATGATGGTGCGTTCGCGGATCGACGCCTCGTTCTCGCGGATCTTCATGAGCTGCAGGGCGGTGAGGATGGGCGCGAGCGGGTTGCGCAGCTCGTGCCCGAGGAGCGCCAAGAATTCGTCTTTCATGCGGTTGGCGGCCTCGGCTTCGGCGCGCGCAGCTTCGGCTTCGGCGCGCGCAGCCTTCGCGGCTTCGAAGCTCTCGCGCAGGGCCTGCTCGGCCGCCTTGCGCTCGGTAATGACCTCGGTGAAGAGCAAGAGGCCGCCGATCTCACCGCTGCTGTCGCGCCAAGGAACCGTTTCCCAGCGCACGCACTCGACCGAACCGTCGGTGCGCACGAAGCTGTCGTCGGTACAGGTTTCGGAAGCACCCGCGAGGCACCGCCGGTAGACCTCGCGCCATCGCTCGGGGAGCTCGGGAAATACCTCGAGGTGCCCTTTGCCGACGAGTGAACGTTCGCCTAGACCGTAGTCACGGAGCCAGCGGAGACTGGTACAGATGTAGCGGAGGTCGCGGTCGACGACGGCCACGGCAGCGGGAGTGTGCTCGACCAGCAGCTTGGCGCGGTCGAGACTCGCCTGTAACTCTCCCGCGAGATCGCGGTAACGTCCGGCCAATCGACCGGAGTCGGGATGGTCGTCACCGTCGTCTCTCGAGCGCGGCGACGGTGTTTGACTTTCGTACGGAGAATGATTTTGCTCTGTCTGCATGTTGGTCGAAGGGCGAGGCGCGTAGCCGAGGCGTTGACGATCTGGCCCACAATAGCGCCAGGTCCGTCGTCCCCCTCCATAGGACTTACGTTCCCCCCGGTTCGTTCAGCTCGGCGCTAGACCGTGGGGTCTCGACCCTACTCAACGGTGGTCACCGTGGCCGGGGAATCGCGCACCTTTCGCGCCCGGTGATGCTAGGCTGCGCGCCCCATGAACCTAGTCCGCCTTTCGTCCGCCCTGTGCCTCGTTCTCGCGCTCGCTCACTGCGACCGCGGAACGTCGGACCCCTCCGCGAAGCCGAGCGCGCCGAGCTCGGAGCCCGCGGCAAAGCCGACTCCCCCGGCCAGCGCCGCAGCCGTCCATGAGCCGCCGCCCCCAGCGGCACCCCCTCCCGAGCCCAAGGCCATCCCGGCGCCCGACGACGTCGCGGCGCCGCCGGCCGACGCCAAGAAGACCGCGTCGGGCCTCGCTCGCAAAGTGCTCACG
>DATEMX010000099.1:0-3644 GCA_035275365.1 Polyangiaceae bacterium
GCGACGTAACTTCCATTCGAGGCTTTGGTAGCGGTCGTCGACGGGTAGGCGATCGATCAGCTTCGGCAACCAAATGGCTCGCACGGCGACCGGCAGCCGCGCGTAGAGCGCGGCGTAGCGGTGGGCACGATACGTGGGATATCCGCCCCACAACTCGTCGCCTCCGTCGCCCCCGACGACGACCTTCACGTGGCGGGCCGCCAAGCGTGAGAGCAAGTACGTCGGCAGAAGAGACGGGTCCGCGAGCGGCTCGTCGAGCTTGTCGAGTGCATCGTCGACCACGCCGAGGACGTTCCCCTCGTGGAGAGTCTCGGTAACGTGCTCGACATCGAGGCGACTCGCAACGAGCCGCGCATAGGAGCTCTCGTCGAAGGTGGCGTCGTCGAAACCGATCGAGAACGCCTTCATCCGCTTACCGGCCCTTTGCGCGGCGAGTGCCGCCACGCACGAGGAGTCGATGCCACCGCTCAGGAAGATTCCCACGGGAACGTCGGCCACGAGCTGCGATTCGACCGCGTCGCCGAGGCGACTCCAAAGCGACGCCGCCAGCTCTTCGTCGAACGACGCCGACAGGTTCGACCCTTTCGGGATCGACCAGAAGGCGCGCGGCGCCTCGAACCGACCGTCTTGCCAGATCAAGGTATGACCGGGCGGGAGCTTCTTCACCCCACGGACGATCGCGTGCGGAGGGTGAACGTAGTCGGAGAAGAAATACGAGACCAAGCCATCGACGCTGAGACCGCCGTCGACTTCACCCATGGCAAGGATCGCCGACAGCTCCGACGCGAACGCGATGCCCCCCCCCGCAAGTTCGGCATAGTAGAGCGGCTTGATGCCCATCCTATCGCGCGCAAGGACGAGTTTCCGCGAACGCGAGTCCCAGATGGCGAACGCGAACATCCCGTCGAGCTCGGTGATCCCCTCGACGCCGTGCTGCTCGAACTGGCGCAGGATGGTCTCGGTGTCGCTTCGAGTCCGAAAACGCAAGCCGCGCGCTTCCAGTGCTTTGCGCAGCGTCAAGTAGTTGTAGATCTCGCCATTGAACGTGAGGACGAGCGACTCGTCTTCGTTCGCCATGGGTTGCCCGCCCGTCGCCAAATCGATGATCGACAGTCGACGGTGCCCGAGATTGACGTGGAGGCGACCGACCTGTCGCTGCCACACGCCCTGACCGTCAGGACCCCGATGCTCGATCCGACGGAGCATACGAGCCAGAACGTCGGGCCCCGGTTCGACGCGAATGTACCCGGCAATGCCGCACACGGCTCAAGCCTCGCGCGGGAATCCAATGCGAGACGCGATGGTGTACGCCGTCTTCCCCTGGGATTCGAAATAGGTTCGGACGATGAGCTCGGCCAAGATGCCCGTCCCGATGGACTGCATGCCCATCAGGAAACAAGTGATCGCGATGAGGAAGAGAGGATTTCGGTGCACCCAGGTACCGTCGGCGAACTTCTCGTAAAGCACGATCGCCGAGAGCCCGAAGCCTCCGAAGAGCATCATCGCCCCGAGGCCGCCGAACACGTAGATCGGCTTCGTTTGATATCGGCGCATGAACCAAACGGTGGTGAGATCGAGGAGGACCTTCACCGTGCGGACGAGCCCGTATTTCGACTTGCCGGCGATGCGCGGGCGATGATTCACGACCAGCTCGCCAACCCTGGCGCCCAGGCCGTCTGCCAAGACGGAGATGAAGCGATGCATCTCTCCGTAGAGGCGAATCTCGTCGGTGACGTGCTTGCGGTAGACCTTGAGCGAGCAGCCGAGATCGTGGATGGGCGTGCCAGTGAGCAGCCGAATGATGGCGTTGGCGATGCGCGACGGGACTTTACGCAGAAACATGCCGTCGCGGCGATTTTTGCGCCAGCCCGTCACCATGTCGAACCCTTGGTCGAGCTGCTCGAGCATGCGAGGAATGTCGGCCGGATCGTTCTGGAGGTCGGCGTCCATCGTGATGACGACACTGCCGGTGGCAGCGCGAAAGCCGGCGTCGAACGCTGCCGACTGCCCGCTGTTGCGTCGGAAGAGGAGCACCTTGAGATAGCTCCGCTCGGCGGCCGCCGCCTTCAGCAGTTCGACGCTGCCGTCGCGACTCCCGTCGTCGACCGCCAAGATCTCGAATTCTTTTCCGAGTGGCGTGAGAACACCCGCAAGCTCGTCCAAGAGCGCAACGAGATTTTCACGTTCGTTGTAGATCGGCAGAACGACGCTGATATCCATGGGGCGCGATGCTGCCTGGCAACGAAGATTGGCGGAGGCTACCACGGCAAATATTGCGGCACAAACCCGAAACGGGAGGCTTGACCGACGACTAGCCGCCACGGAAGGTGCTTTCGAAAGGACGCCGTCCAACGAGCTGCTAGGATGCGCGCACTTTGTCCGCAGCGCTTCGCGCCATTGCCATTCTCGCGGTCTGTGCCGTCTCCATGGTGCTCTTCGCCTGGCAGGTGAGCTCCGATTCGATCGCCGACTTCGCGAACGGCAACCTCTTGAGCCAAGCCCCGCGCGCTCGGCTTCTCTTCAGCATGCTCGCGGGCGGTCTTGGGGTCGCTTTCGTCAGCTTCTGTTACTTCCGCGTGGCAGGGGGCTCCGGCGAGCGCCGCCTCGACGTCTTCTCACGCATCGCCTTTCCTCTGGCCATGGCTGGGCTCGTGCCGCCGCTCTTCTTGCGCGGTCTCTGGGATCCGCTGTCGGTGGCGTTGGCGATCGCGGCCTTCACGCTCCTGGCCGAGCAGCTCTTTCGTCAGAGCCTCGGCGGCATGAACCTGCTCGTCGGCGCGAGCGACGCGCAACCATCGTTGTCACGCGGAAGATCCACGCTAGCTACGGCAACGGTCATCGCATGCTGCGCCGCGTACGCCCTCTACATGGGCGTCTTCACGATCTTCAACCACCGGCGCTTCGGCACCTACGGCTTCGATCTCGGGCAGTACGACAACATCTTCTGGAACGCCCTTCATGGCTTTCCGATGCGGTGCACGCCACTCGGGGGCATGACCAACTGGAGCGAGCTCGGCAATCACGCCGAGCTCTCCGTATATTTCCTGTTGCCGTTCTATGCGCTCCGGCCCAACGCCGAAACGCTGCTCGTCCTACAAGCGTGCATCCTCGGGCTCGGTGCGATTCCGGTCTACCTCTTCGCGGCGCGAAGGCTCTCCCCGGTGCACGCCTGCATCTTGGCCATTTGTTACTTGTTCTATCCGCCGCTCCACGGTGCCAATTTCTACGACTTTCACTTTCAGCCCGTCGCCGCGACCTTCGTTCTCTTCACGATCTATTTCATCGACACACGCCGGTGGATCCTCGGTGCCTTGACCTTCGTCATCGCGCTCGGGTGCCGAGAGGACATCTCGGTCGGCCTGACGGTGCTCGGGATCTACTACTTGCTCACAGGATACCGTCCCAAGGCCGGTTCGATCATGGCCGTCGTAGCGGCGGCTTACTTCGTGGCGATGCGGTTCGTCATCATGCCGCGCTTCGGCCAGAGTTGGTTTTCGGACATCTACAAGGATCTCTATCCTCAGCCCGACGGAGCGCACAGTTTCGGGGGCGTCATGGTGACCATGGCGACGAACCCCGTCTACGTGTTTCGCACGCTCCTCACACCCGACAAGCTTCGCTATTTTCTGCAGATTGCCGCGCCC
>DATEMX010000100.1:0-5455 GCA_035275365.1 Polyangiaceae bacterium
CGGGACATCGAGGTCATCAGAGCACCCGCCCGCTCAGCTTGCCAGCGACAAAGCCTTCGGCCCCGGTTTCATGGGAAAGGGAGCCCGTCAGACGACGGCGGCCGCTTTCTTGCGGACCGAGGCTTGTTTCTTCTTGGTGCCCGCCACGCCCCCTCCGCTCCCCCCGCCGAAGAAGCGGCGATCGATCCACTCGGTGAGCGGCGCGGCCACGTAGATCGACGAATACGTTCCGGCGACGATGCCGATGAGGAGCGCCAGGGCGAAGTCTTTGATGACACCGGTGCCCCACACGAAGAAGGCGACGACACTGAGGAGGGTGGCGCCCGACGTCAGCACGGTGCGCGAGAGCGTTTCCGACACCGAAAGGTTGATGATCTGCGCGAAGGTCTTGCCGCGGTGCTTGCCGAGGTTCTCTCGGATGCGGTCGTAGACGACCACGGTATCGTTGATCGAATAGCCGACGATGGTGAGGACGGCGGCGATCGTGGAGAGCGTGATCTCCTTCTTGAAGAGCACGAACACGCCGATCACCATCATGGAGTCGTGGACCAGGGCGATGACGCCGCCGGGCGCGAAGCGGAGGTCGAAGCGGAACGCCACGTAGGCCATGATGAAAACGATGGCGATGGCGACGCTCTTCACCGCTGCGTCGCGCAGCTGCTTGCCGGCCTTGGGGCCTACCCACTCGACGCGGAGCGGGTTTTCGGGAACGACCTCGGGGCCGAGCTCGCGACGCAGCCCGTCCATCAGCTGGTCGCCCTTCGACTTGAGCTGAATCTCGACCTTATGATCGCGGGGGCTGACGATCTGCGGATTTTGCAGGCCCGGCCGAAGCTCGAGCCCGGGCACCGCACGGATCTGCGCGCCGATCTTGCCGAGGTCGGGGTCTTTTTCGTAGCGAACGAAGATCTTGTCGCCGCCGGGGCTGAACTTCACCTCGGTAGGACGAAGCTCTTGCGGGCAGCGATCGTCGGGGAGTTCGCCCGTCGGCGAGTAGCAGAGCGCGGTGTCGATCGCCGAGCGCTGATGCTCGTCGATGCTCGACGTCTCCTGAACGCGCACGAGAAAGCGATTCGGGTTCTCCGGATCGGTGACCGACACGATGTCGGGCGCGCTGAAGCCGATTTTTTGCACGGCCGCGCGCACGTCGCCGGGTTCGATGGACTTGCGGAATGCCACCTCGACCTCGGTGCCGCCTTTGAAGTCCGTGCCGTAAGTCGGCCCCGGGACCCAGAGGCTCACGAGCGCGACCGCCACGGTGAGCAAGCTGAAGGCGATCCAGTAGAACCGGATCGACATGAAGTCGTAGATCTTGCCGTGCTTGAAGAGTTCCACCGCGGTCTCCGCCTAGCCGATGTTCAGGGTTTTGATCTTGCGACCGCGAACCCACCAGTCGAAGACGAGCCGCGTGCACACGACCCCCGTGAACAAGCTGGCGAGAATGCCGACGATGAGCGTCACCGCGAACCCCTTGATGGGCCCGGTGCCGTACTGCGCGAGGATGAGGCCCGAGATGAACGTCGTGACGTGCCCGTCGAGGATGGCGCTGAAGGCCTTGTCGTAGCCGGCATCGACGGCGGCGCGAGGGCTCTTGCCGTTACGCAGCTCTTCCCGAATGCGCTCGTTGATGAGCACGTTGGCGTCGACCGCCATACCGATCGTCAGCGCGAGCCCCGCGATGCCGGGGAGCGTCATCGACGCGCCGAAGCTGGCCAGCACGGCGAGCTGCAAGAGCAGATTGAAGAGCACCGCCAGGTCGGCCACCGCGCCGGCTCGGTGGTAGTAGACCACCATGAAGACGAGCACGAGGATGGCCCCGGCCATGGCCCCCTTCACGCCCTGAGCGATGGCGTCTTTGCCGAGCGAGGGTCCGATGCGCTGCTCGTTCGACGGCGAGATGGGCGCCGGCAGCGCGCCCGAGCGGAGCACCAGCTCGAGCTTGCGAGCCTCTTCGAGCTGCGAATCGTTGTCGCTCGCGCCGAGCGTGATCGAGGCGTGCCCGCCGGCGATGCGCGCCTGAATGACGGGGGCCGACTCGACCTTGTTGTCGAGGATGATGGCGAACCGGCGTTTGACGTTGGCCCCGGTGATCTCCTCGAAGCGATCGCCGCCTGCCTCGGTGAAGGTGAGGGCAACGTACCAGCCGCCGAGGCCGCGATTGCTCTGGTCGGGCACCGCCTGCGCGTCGCGCAGCATGTCGCCCGTGATCTCGGCCTTGTTGAAGAGGTAATACGAGTGCCAGCCGATCTCTTCTTCTTTGAGCGTGTTGGGGTCGGGCGCTCCGCGCTCGATGCCGAAGCCGACCTCGTGATCGTCGGGTACGTTGAGGGTGGAGATCCACTCGGCGAAACGGGCCTTCGCCTCCTTCATCGTTTCGTCGGGCTGCTTGACGATCTTGGCGATGTGGATGGGCTTGTTTTGGCCGGGCCCCACGGGGACGCTCACCACGTTGTTGTGGACGCTGATGCCCTTGGGCAAATCCTCTTCTTTGAAATTCTTGGCGACTTGACCGAAGAAGTCGTTGGCGTCGTCGAGGATCTTGAACTCGAGGCGAGCCGTTTGGCTGATGATGTCGCGGATTTCTTTGAAGGTCCGCTCGTCCTCGCCAGGGACCTCGATGACGATGTCCTCGTCGCGCACCGTCACCGCCGCCTCGCGGAGGCCGAGCTCGTCGACGCGGCGATTGATGGTGTCTTTGGCCTGGTTCACCGCGCTCTCGCGGAAGCGCGACTCGACGTCGGGGCGAATCTTGAAGTTGACGACGCCCTTCTTGGGGCGCTGGACCGCCATCTCGCCCTGAAACTTCTTCAAGAACTTCTCGTCGATCTTCGCGTCGTCGGCGGGATCGGCGAACGCCAGGTTGATCACGGAGACGTGATCGCGCGGCTTTTCGAGGTGCACCTTTTGCTCGAGCGCGGCGAGCTCTTCGCGCGTGGCCGGTTTGTCACCTGAGTGAATGCCGAAATCGGTGGCGAGCTGCTGGCGCATCTCGTCGAAGTAGCGATCGCGCTTGTCCTTGATGGCCTCCTCGACGTCGACCGTGTAGACCAGCCTGAGGCCGCCACGCAGGTCGAGCCCGGCGACGATCTGGAACGGAATGTTGTCTTTGACGTATTGCGGGCAGCGAATCTTGCCGCCGCTCGTCCCCTCGAGCGTAGGCCACACGCAGAGGAAGGCCCCGAGGCCGATGGCCGCGACGAATCCCGTCTTGAGGCGCCACCCGAAGTCCATCACGGGGAGCGCACAAACGAGCGCCCACACCATGGCGAGCGTCATCGTAGCCAAGACCCAAAAGGTCTCGTAGTGGGCAGCGGCCGCGGCGGAGAGGGCGCAAATGGCAGCCATCCAGAAAGACCAACGGCGATGCTTCGAAAAGTAACCGAGCACCAGGAAAAGCAGGCCCGGAGCTCCAAGCGCGTATTGGAGAATCCTGTCCACCATCTATTTTTTATCGGCCAGCGCGGGCTCGTCCTTGGTCTTCGGGGCGTCTTCGGTGTCGAGCCCGGCGATCGCCGAACGCAAAATCGTGATCTTCACGCCGGGGGCAATCTCGAGCTTCGCGTGTTTGCCTTCGATGGGTTCGATGAGCTTGCCGACGATGCCGGATTGCGTGACGATCCGGTCGCCCTTCTTGAGCTTCGACTCCATCTCCTTTTGCTTCTTCGACTGCGACCGGTTGGTGAAGAGGAACATCAGCACCACGGGCAGCAGCAGCACCAGCATCATCATCATGCTGCCGCCCGGCGGCTGGGCCGGTGCGGACGCGGGGGGGGGCCCCTGACTGGCGGTCGTCGCTGCGCCGCCCGGCGGAGGGGGTGCATTTTCCTGAGGCTGGAGGTGAGCGAGATTCAAGGAGTTCTCCCGGGAGCGGGCGCTATAGCCACTAATTGTCCATTCCGCAACCTGGAGCGCAGAAGTGCTCAGTCTCTCGCACACCGGAAACCGACGTTGGGCCCGCTCTCGTTGGGGCTTGCCCAGCTTCGCGCGGTAACGCGTGTTTCTCGCGGCCGACTCATCCACCCCCCCCCGCGCAGCACGTGAGCGACCCCAAAGGCAGGGCCCGCCGGCGCCGCCCGGCCCGGAATTTCGACGGCGTAGCGGTCGGCGTACCAGTCGGCAACCCATTCTTCGACGTTGCCCGCCATGTCTTCCACGCCGAAAGGGCTTTGACCCTTGGGGTGACTGCCGACCTCCGCCGGGCCCCGTGGCGAGCAACTCGCACCCGAACGATTGCTCGCCAAGGTGACGGCAAGTGCGCACGATGGAGGCCGGCTTCCCCACGGAAATCGGGTCCGTTGTCCTGCACCGGCCGCGAATTCCCACTCGGCTTCCGTCGGCAAGCGCTTTCCGACGGCTCGACAATAGGCGTCGGCCGACTGCCAAGAGACGCAGTTCAACGCCGATTTGAGGTTCAAGGGCAGTGCTGCGGGGCCCGACGGCCGATCGGCGTGCTCGAAGGTGCACGCCGGCCCCTTGCCGAGAGCTGCCTTGCAATCCCCGCGGTTGAGACAACTCCGCATGTCTGTCACCGTCACTTCGGTTCGGTCGATCCAGAACGGGGCAACGCGAACGACGTGGGCAGGGCGCTCGTTCGGCTCGCCTGGGGGTGGGCCTTCATATCCCATGGTGAACTCGCCACCCGGAATGCGTAACATCCCGTTTTGCATAGGAACCTTGCGACGCACGGTCGACTCTTCGCCGCCCCCGTCGGCGCGCGTACGCGGCGGCTTGGACGAGGGCTCTGGCGGTGCCGAGGGATCCGACGCGGGGCCCGGAGCGAAATCAGGTGCCGCCGGATCAGCGCCGGGAGGCTCTGTTTCCGTGCTCGGTTCGGCCTCGTGGGGGCCCGGAGACTCGCCGAGGGCAATGCGCGCGAGCGCGGGCACGGTCACCGACGCCGCGAATACCACCCAAGGCGACAACTTCCTCCGCGCAATCACGTGTGTTCGCTTGACAGTACGGAGGGTTGAAGGTACCTGACCCGGTCTCCGAATTCGTTCGGCCTTTTTCCGAGCCCCAGGCGCGTAGCTCAGTGGTAGAGCACTACCTTGACACGGTAGGGGTCGGCAGTTCAATCCTGCCCGCGCCTACCGCAGTGTGCGTTTCTCCATTCCACCGCCGCGCAGTCACGAGAGGTGACATTGCCGGCGGCAGTCTTACTTTGACCTCGTAACGCATGGCGGGGCCCGCGCGTGTGACGCCGGGCGAGCTCTTGAAGCAACGAGGTGAGCTCGCCTCCGACGTGATCGCCGTAAGAATCGGCGATCACACCGTAGACCTCCATACGCCGGTCGACCCAGGCTCAGAGCTCCAGCCGATCCGCGCCAGTGATCCCCGTGGGCTCGAGGTCATCCGCCACTCGGCTGCACACGTGATGGCGGACGCGGTGCAGCGACTCTTTCCAGGGACCCAGGTCACGATCGGTCCGGCGATCGAGTCCGGCTTCTTCTACGAC
>DATEMX010000101.1:0-8977 GCA_035275365.1 Polyangiaceae bacterium
CATGGTCGCTCGGTATTGATTGATCGTGTCGACGCATAGCTGCTCAGCGCCCGTCGCCGTACCTCCACCTGTTCCCGTCGCCGTACCTCCACCTGTTCCCGTCGTCGTCCCGCCGCCCGCGCCCGTCGTCATCCCGCCGCCCGCGCCCGTCGTCGCCCCACCGCCCGCGCCCGTCGTCGTCCCGCCACTCGTGCCGGCTCCCGCCGCCATCCCACCGCCCGTGCCGGGCGGCGTTGGATTCTCGTCATGCCCCGAACCACAAGCAACGAGAGCAAGACAAACGACAGCGCGCGCGAGAACGCCACGCGGCGAATTCTTATTGGACACTGCAGCATCTCCGGTGAAGGGCGGTCGTCCGACCATCATAGCCCCCGCCCCCTCTGTAGGCGCAAGGCGGAAAACGACTAACATTACTGCCGGGGATTTCTCGCTACCAGATCGATCGTCGGAGCCGACATAACCCAACGAAACCTGACCGGACGCACATTTTTCGCTGCGGCGAAGCAAGGCTTTTGGGGCTTTCGCGGCCAGTCTTGCCTGAACGACGTAGTTCCAACGGCCTCGCCGTATCTTACGTTGGCTTAGCGTCATTTTGCTGATCGTGATCTGCCGATGCCAAGACTCCCCGCAGCAATGCTAAGAGGTCAGGGGCGGCGCCTCGCCCAGACGTTCATTGCCCGTCTTGGCGTATCGCGCGAGCCACGTCAGGATCAAGCGTCGTTCGACGAAACCGTTGCGCCATTCGCCAAAAGGGTGCATGTGCAGTGCCCTGATGCGCCTTCTCGCCGTCGCCTTTCTTCTTCTGATCAGCAAGGCGGCTCGGGCAGACGAGGTCGCCCCGGCCGAGCCGACACAGGTCACCTTCGCGATGATGGCCGGCGCGGGCACGGCGCTCGCCGCCTTCGCTGCCGGCAGCACCGTGGTGGCGACGGCCGACTCGCACCGCGGCAAAAACGCCGGCGTCTTCATCAGCCAAGCCGGCTTCATCGCCGCCCCTCTCCTCTCGCACGCGATCGTCGGCGAGTACAGCCGCGGCCTTTACTTCAGCCTGGCTCCCATCGCGAGTACGTTCGTCCTCGCGGCGCTGCTCGACGTGCGCCCGAGAACGACCACCGAAGGCTCGCTCGGATTCCAATACGAGTTCGCCATACCCATCGCGGTATCGATTTTTTCGACCGTGATCGGCGTCGTCGACACCTCGTTGGCCGGCCAGCGTGCCTCGCGCAAGCCCGCAGTCGCGCCGCTGGCGATCGACCGAGGCTTCGGCTTGGCCGTACGAGGCGCGCTGTGAAGCGCGCGGCCCTTGCCCTCGCCTGGTGCACGCTCTCGGGTTGCGCGACGACGGCGCAAAACCAGCGCGCCCGCTTGGCCGATCCCATGATGTCGGTCACCGACGACCACCTGGAGACCTACCGCAAGCAGAAGCTCTACACGACGCGAGAGGGCGCTGCGGGCGGCGACGGGGTTCCGGCTGGCGGCGGTTGCGGGTGTCAGTGAGATAACCCCGGTGCTCCACCGAAACGCTTTCTGGCGAACCGCCTTCGCTCTGGCCATCGCGATCGTTCCAAAGATCGCCGGCGCCGAGACGCGGTTCTCCGACGCCGAGGTGCTCGGCACGCCGCCCGCACCCTTTCGGATCGTCTCAGTCAAGACGCGCACGACGGCCATCGTCCAAACCGGCCGTGGCTACCAGTCGATCGCGGGCGCGGTCTCCGGCCAACCGGGCTCCCAAAACCTCACGGTGCTTCAGCCGCAAATCGAGGTCGTGGCAAAGCAAGGCGAGCGACTCACCCATACCGTGTGGGCCCCCGTCGACATCGTGACCTCCGCTTCCGCAACCGCCATCGATCGACGGCGCACGCCCGTCGATGTCATCAGCACGGCGTCGGCCATCAATGAGTCGGCCGCTCTCGACTGGACAACCGACTACAAGGTCGACGCCGACACGAACGTCTTCGTGCGGGCAGGTCTCCATCTCGAGGAGCCGTACCGCTCGTGGACCTTCGGACTCGGCGGGAGCAAGAGCTTCGCCGGAGGCAACACCGCCGTCTCCGCGAGCGCCATCCAGATGCTCGACTGGCTCGACCGATTCCAAATCACCGGCACCCGCATCGGCCGAGCGTCGCGCACGTCGAGCAACGTCAACCTGTCTCTTGTGCAGATCCTGTCGCCCGTCACCGTCGCGCACTTGAGCTACGGGCTCACCATCCAAGAGGGAGAGCTCGGCAATACGTGGAATCGCGTCCCCCTCCTCACGGGCAACTGGGACTCCGAGCTCTTGCCCAGCCAACGCGTCCGCCACGCCCTCGTAGGCCGCGTCGCGCAATGGCTGCCTTGGAACGGCGCGCTCAAGGGGTACTACCGCTTTTATCACGACGATTGGGGCATCGACGCGCACACCGCCGAGCTCCAGCTCCATCAGCGGATCGGACGCGCGCTGACCTTTCGCGGCAGCTACCGGCACCATCGACAGAGCGGCGCCTCGTTCTTCACGATCCACGGCCTCGCCGAGGCGCGGCTACGCACGGCCGACAGCGATCTCGATCTCCTCTCCTCGAACGCCGTCGGCGGCCATTTGAGCTTGCGCTACCCCTGGCCGGCGTGGCGCGAAGTCGAATTCGAGGTCGGGTACGAACGGTACTTCCGCTCGAATGACCTCGAAGCTAACGTCGTGACATGTTCGGTCGGATTTCAGTTCTGAGTCTGCTCGCGCTCTCGGCCTGCAGAGGCGCGCTGCCGCCTGTGCCTCCGGACAGCGCCGGCGAGCTGCCCGGAGTTCGCCTCACGTCGCTCGACGGCGCATCCGCCGAGCTTCGCTCGATCGTCGGGCACCGGGCGGCACTCGTGAATCTGTGGGCACCTTGGTGCGATAGCTGCGTGTCGGAGCTCGAAGCACTCAATCGCCTCGGCGATCGAGCACATCAGAATGGAGGCGTCGTCGTCGGCGTCGCCGTGGGCCGGCCGCGCGCCGAAGTCGCGGAGTTCACGAAGCAACATCCGCTGCGGTTTCCGCAGCTCGTCGACGAAGAGTTCAAACTGAGCGACGCGCTCGGACAGCGGCGAGTGCCGACCACGCTGGTCGTCGATCGCGAAGGGCGCGTCACGTTCGTGGGCGCCGCGCTCGATCACGACGCGCTCGCGGCCTTTCGCAAGGCCATGGCAACCGAGTCGGCACGCACGCAATAGCCGGCCCAACGCCGGCGGGCGCTACTTCGACAGCCGGCCATCGAGAGAGATCGCGGCGCACGCCATCATCGCGCTTTCGCGCAAGAGACGAAGCGCTGCACTGCGATCGCTCGACGCGGGCACGTTTTGCAAGATCACCTCGGCGAAGCGCTTCGCCGAATCGTGCACGGCGTCGTATTGCTTCAATTTTTCAGGGGTCGCGTGGTGGTGATTGAACACGTACTCGGGATCGAAGTCGGGGTGGCTCATGCACGCATTCTCCGGGAGCAGGGTGCTCTTGGCGAGTCTTATCAGATCTCGTCTCCCATGCGGTCGAGCGCGCCGTAGCAACGCGCGAGCCAAATCTTCGTTCGTTGCTTGTCCATGGGCGACAGCGTGTCGGGTCCGGTAGCGTGGATGGCCGCCCAAAAGCTCTGCCCCGATTTGTCGATGCGGTACATCGTCGAAGCATGCAGCTCGGGCAGGTCGATCGCGCGCCCTCCCAGCTCACCCACCCGAGCGCTGCCCCACGACTCCTCGTACTGCGAAAAGTCGCTCGCGCGACCGCCATTTTTGACGACCACATAGCGGATTTGATCGCTGAAGTGCTTGAGCGCCGTCGACAGCAGCTCGATCGAGTCGAAACCTCCGTCGGTCACGTGCCAAAGGACGATTTGGATGCCGCTGTCGCGCGCAAACGCGATCACGTCGCCGTCCTCCATCCACTGAACGAGCGCCTTCAGGCTCTGTGCCGGCAGATCGACGAGGACGCGACGCTCTGCAGCTAGCGCCCGATCCATGATCTGGTCAGCGCTGTCGAGCCGACGCAGGTCGATCGCTTGGGTAAAGTCGCCGTAGTAGCGAACGAGCGCCCCGTGCGACGTGTCGGCGTCGACGCCCGCGTAGGCCATGTTCCGATCGATGAAATATTGCGAGAGGACGCGCGCCAAAACCGACTTACCGACGCCGCCCTTCTCACCGCCTATCAAATGGATCTTGCTCACGGAGCCCATGTAACACGACTCGATACTCGTGCGCGGTGGCAGCGATGTTTCGCGGCGATTTCGCGCAGAGCGGCACAGCCCGGGGCGCCTCGTGCTCAGCGATGAGCGTCGCTTCGGCTCAGCCCGAGAGGTTGAGCCGCGTGCCGATTTCGCCGTGCGCGACCGGCTCGTTGATTCCGAAGCGTTCGCCCCGCTTCTTCGCGTCGCCTTGGGCGAAAGCCTCGCCACGGAGGAGCTCGTCTCGGGGGCGGGCCGGATCGATGCCGCGCTTGGCGAGCTCCGCATCGGCGCAGTTTCGACACGGAAAGCCGTTAACGAGGTTCACGATCCAAAAGCCCCTGACTTTGCCCCCAACGGCTGATCGCGCCGTGATCTTGAAGGCTACCACTACTTTCGATGAATGTTCGCCTTTCGCGGCGGATCAGCTCACATGCGCCGAGCGAAGGAGCAGGATCGAACAGCGCGCCTCGGGCAAGATGTCATCGAGAGGCCCCGCCGTGCCGCGAACGAACGCGCTCGGGAGGGGCGCGGAGACGGCAACGATTCCCACGCTGGGATCGACCGCCGCCCGCCCGAGGATCGACGTGTCGTCGAGGTCGGCGAACCACGTTTCCACCGCCTGCCCAGTTCGCGCGACTTCCGCGGCCACTCGATCGGCTAGCGCCGACGCTCGAGCATTCTTGTCGCTGACCCAAACGACGGCGTCGGTCTTGGCCGATGTCGCACCGAGAACACCGAGCGACGAAGCCACGAGCTCGGGAACGGCTTCGATCTCGTCCTCGAGGACCGCGACGACCGCTCCCTTGCCGCCACTCTCACCGGTCACCAGGATCGAGCACGACGATCGTCGCGCCAACTCCAGCGCCACACATTGCCCCACGACCCCGTCGAGATTTTCGCCCTGGTCGCCGGCTACGACGATGAGATCCGCCGAAGTGCGAACCGCCTGCTCGGCGAGCGCGGCGGCGCGGTCGTCCCCCTGGTCCACGATGACGTCGAAATCGTCGGGCGTGCGGCCCGTGAGTTCGGTTACCTGGTTCGAGACGGCGTCGGCGACCTCTCGCTCGAGATGCGCGAGCGACAGCACGTCGTCTTCGTGCCGCTGCGGGAAGAGGGGATTACTGCCCGTGGTCGCCGGAGCGACATGGCACACCACGAGGCGCGCGCCGTTCGCGTGCGCGAGCTCGTGACCCTTGACGACCGCAGGAGCGCTCCTTTCGGTGAGATCCGTTCCAACGAGCAGCCTTCGCACTTGCATGCGCCCTACCTTGCAGCATCGAGGCCGTTGGTCGCGGATCTCGGCCCTCGGTCCGATCGCGGAGCAAAGCTGATACACCGATCGAACAGCGAAGCTGTACTTTTACTGCAACACAGGAACGCGGGCACGATCGCGGTTCGACACGCCGATCCTTTTGAACGCGTGCGGCAGTTTTGAAGTAGTCGTGCTCGGAGCAAGCTCGGGCCGCCGGGTTCGCCGTCGATGCACTGAACCAACTTTTCGGGAGCTCAACGCACTTGACCTGTCAGCGCCCGGATGATCCTTCCAGTATCCAGAAAAAACTTCAGTACCTGTTGAGGAAGAGCTCCTTGCCCCATTCGGAGTTCTAGCGTTTAATAAGCATCATATTGGTGAGCCGAGTTCAAAGTCCGGCAACACCTAACGTAGGTGAGCGTCTTGGTGCGCATTCTGCCTGGCCGGGAGACGACGAGGTGATTTCGATGAAAAGCAGATTTGGTGCGACCTGCATTGCGATTCTGACCGTTCTTGGCGCGGCAGCGTGCTCTGGGCAAATTGGCGACAGCCCGATGGAGGGCAAGAACGGCCCGACCGGCTCAGGAAGTACCGGTACCGGTGCTACCAGCGGCAGCACCGGCAGCACCGGCGCAGGAGGTTCCGGCCCCGTCGCCGAGCCGTGCAAACCGACGGCGTCGTTTGCATCCGCGCGTGTGTCGCTCATCTCCGACGAGCAATACGTCAACGTCGCGAGAGACGTGTTCGGCGTCACGTTCGAAGGCGACGTCACCACGCAGAAGAGCACGAGCGGCGAGTACGGCTTCAGCGAGATCGCGGAAGTGTCGAAGACCAGCACACAAGCCTACCTCACCGCCGCCGAGCAAATCGCGGGCAAGATCAAGCCCTGTGGGGCGAACCCCGTGACGGCGGCCTGCGTCCAGGCCTATCTCACCGAGAAGCTCCCCCTCGCCTGGCGGCGGCCGGTCGACAAGGCCGACATCGACGGCCTCATGACCATCTTCAACGGAGCGATGGCCGACGGCGCGCCTCGCGCGCTCTCCCTCACGATGCAGGCAGCGCTTGGCTCGCCCGGGTTCCTCTACCGAACCGAAATCGGCGCGAGCGCGGCAGGCCCGGGCGACAAGACCACCCTCACCCCGCACGAGCTGGCGGCCGCCGTCAGCTTCGCAGCGCTCGACTCCATTCCCGACCCGGAGCTTTGGTCCAAGGCGCAAGACGGCACGCTCGTTCAGCCCGACGTCCTCAAGGCCCAGGTCGAGCGAATCCTCACGTTGCCGGCGGCGAGAGCCAACCTGAAGAAGAAGGTCTCCTACCTCCTCAACTTCGAGAAGCTCCCGTTCACCAACAAAGACCCGAAGGACTACGGCGCGTTCACGGCCTCGCTCAAAGACAGCCTCTACCAAAGCACCCAGAAGTTTCTTGACGACGTCATGTGGTCCGGCAAATTCTCGGATCTCCTCACCTCGCGGCGCCTGTACGCCAACCAGGAGATCGCCGCCGCCTACGGGATTCCGGGAGTCACCGGCTCGCAGCTCGTGGCGGTCGAGACCACGGGCGACGCCTACAACGCGGGCATTCTCACGCAACCCGCGCTCTTGGCGACGTCGAACCATCACGCGGACAGCGACGACATCGTGCACCGCGGGCTTTGGGTCTACAACAACATCGCTTGCGGCGTTACCATCGGCGAAGTACCGGACAATGCCACCGCCGAGTTCGCCAAACTCATGGGCACCCAGCGCGAAAAGGCCCTGAAGCGCAACGCCATGAGCTGCGGTGCCTGCCACAAGTCGTTCGATCCTTTCGGGCTCGTCACGCAGAGCTACGACGCGATGGGCCGATACCGGACCGTCGATCCCGAAACCAAGGGTCCCGTCGACACCACGGCGGAAATCGTACGGCTCGGCGAAGACATTGACGGCCTGGTCGCCAACGTCACCGAGGTTGCCGTGCGATTCTCCAAGGGCCGGCGCGCTCCGGACTGCGTTGTCCAAACGTTGGCCCGCTACACGCTCGACCACAACCCCGACGTCGAGAACTCCTGCCAGATCCAGCAGGTGAAGGACGAGTTTGCGCAGAACGGCTCGTTCTCTCAATTGTTCAAGTCGATCCTCACCTCGTCGGCGTTCCTCACCCGCGACCTAAGCAAGTAAGTAAGGGAAGCAACTGACCATGAAGAATAACAAGCACTTCTCAATCTTGCGTCGCACGTTCCTCGCAGGCATGGGCACGAGCGCGGCCGCCACGTTCCTGCGACCCCTCGTGGCCCAGGCCCAAGCCCCAACCGGCTCCCCGCAGCGTCTGCTCCTCATCCATCGCCCCTGCGGCACCACGATGGACAAGTGGTGGCCGACAGCCGGAGCCTCGCCGACCGCTTGGACGGCTTCGCCCCTGCTCTCCTCGTTCGAGAAGCTTCGCGCGAAGATGACGATCGTGAAGGGTGTCGACTGCCCGCGCGTTCAGAGCTGGCTCGGCGACAAGCACGGCGCCGGCATGCTCGCGATGGTCTCGCCTTCGCCCAAAGATCCGGGCAACAACAAGGCGTGGCCGGTTCTCCCAGGCTATACGGTCGCGCAACAAAACGACACCAACGCCAAGTTTTTCACGGCGACCGACAAGTCGATCGACCAATACCTCCTCGAGAAGATCGCCGCCCTCAAGGGAGCGAAAATTCCTTCGGTGCAGACGACCTCCTCGACCGAATCGGCAGACACGAAGCGCGACAGCTGTCTCCGCGCCGTGTCGTACTCGAAGCCCGTCGCGACGGCGCCGTTCCCCACGGCGCTCTGGCCCGAAGTTCGACCTGGGACGGCCTTCACTACCATCTTCGGGCAAGCCATGGCAGGCATGAGCGCGGGCGACCTGGCGCGCTTGCAGGCTCAGAACAAGAGCGTGCTCGACTACATCTCGAAGGGACTCACGGGCCTCAAGCCGCGGCTTCCGGCCTCCGAGTACCACAAGATCGACGCCAACATGACGGCGATCAGTGAGCTCGAAAAGGGCTTGTCGTCGATGGGCACGGGTCGCCAGTGCGTGCCGCCCACGCTCGGTGCGCTGCCGACGGCGCCGAGCGGCGTCTCGATCAACGATGCGCAGCACTTCGATTCGTCGCTCCAGCACATGAACATCATCAAGACGATGTTCCAGTGCGACATCACGCGCGTCGCTTCGTTCACCTTCGGGTACGGAAACTCCGACCTCAAATTCACCAACATCCTTCCGATCGCCGCCAAGGCGGGGTTCACCGGCGCAGGCAGCTCGCTCAACAACGTCGATGGTCACCACAACATTTCGCACGACAACGGCAGCGACCCGCCTGCCGCAAAATACGCCATCGACAAGCTGTACTGCGACATCACGGCCAAGCTCCTTTTGGACATGGACGCGATTCCCGACGGCACGGGCGGCAACACCCTGCTCGACAACACGCTCGTCGTTTTCTGGAACGAATGCAGCGACGGCAACAGCCACGACACGAAAGACATGCCGATCCTCCTATTCGGCGGCAAGTTCCTGAACCTCCAGGTCGGCAAGTACATTCAATTCCCGAAGG
>DATEMX010000102.1:0-10958 GCA_035275365.1 Polyangiaceae bacterium
GTTGCGCGGGGAGGATTTGAACCTCCGACCTTCGGGTTATGAGCCCGACGAGCTACCAGGCTGCTCCACCGCGCGCCATTTACGAATTGGGAGCGCTAAACTAGTCGCGGCCGGCCGAGAGTCAAGGGAAAGGCGCGGTCAACCTAGAGTTAGGACGAGCCAACCTCGAGCGGCGAGCGGGGGCGGCCGGGTTGTGGTAGGTGGGCCGGCCGGGAGCCATGGCGAAGAAGGGCGACGAGAAGGAAAAAGACGAGAAGGTCCTCGTCAAGAACCGGCGGGCAACTTTCGACTACCACCTCGAAGAACACTTCGAGGCCGGCATGGTGCTCGTTGGGAGCGAGGTCAAATCGATGCGCGCCGGCACCGTCGACATCACGGACGCCTGGGCCTCGATCGAACGCGACGGAATTTGGCTGAAAAATCTGACGATTCAGCCGCTCTCGCACGCCGCCTTCCCGCACGAGCCACGGCGCCCTCGCAAGCTCCTCCTGCGCGCGAAAGAAATCGACGAGATCCGCAAGGCGATCGACCACGATAAAAAGACGGTCATCCCGCTGCGCATCTACCTGAAGGGCGGCCTCATCAAGACCGAGATCGCCCTCGCCACCGGCAAGAAGAAGGGCGACAAACGCGAAGCCATCAAGTCGCGCGAGGCCAAACGCGAGGCTACCTCGGCCATCCGGCGCGCGCACAAGGGGTAACGCGCCGTGGCATCCGACGAACACCGCGACGACGCGACTCCGGCTTCGCGCGTGCGCATCGCCTGGACCCAGGGCGGCACCGCGCAAATCGAGGTGCTCGACGGCGAACGCATCGAGCTCGTCTCCACGCGGCCTTTCGCGCCGGGCGCGCGCCCCGAGGGCACGTTCGAAATCGCCGGCCGAGTACGGCCGATCTGGCTCAAGTGCCATGGATCGCGGCGCGTCGACGACGGAACGTTTCGCGTCATGGGAAGGCTCCTCAACGTGACGCGCGAAGTGCGCGAGCTCCTAAAAGAAGCCGTTTCACTGGAACCAAACGGTGGTAAAGATCCCGGGCTGTGAGCCACGCCGAAGCTAAAACCAGCACCGCCTCCCACGCCAACTTCATCGGAGATCGCCTAGGATCGGCGCTCGCGATTTTGCCCCTCGGCGTGTGGTCGATGTTCCACCTCTGGAACAACCTCGCCGCCTTTCAAGGAGGCGCCGAGTGGCAAGCCGCCGTCACCGAGTACCCGCACCGAATGGCGCAGGCCCTCACGTGGACGATCGTGCTCCTGCCGCTCGTGTGGCACACCATCTGGGGCATCAGCCGTATCCGACAAACGCGGCCCAACTACCCGCGCTACGGCTACTTCGCCAACTTCAAGTTCATCTTGCAGCGCCTCAGCGCGGTCGGCCTGCTCGCCTTCTTGGGCGCGCATCTCTGGCTCGCGTTCTTGCATCCGCGCCTCGTCGAAGGCCACGCCGAGCCGTTCGCCGACATCGCGCACGAAATGCATTTTCATCGTCCGACGATCATCGTCTACATCCTGGGCGTTCTCGCCATCGCCTACCACTGGGGCAACGGCCTGCACCAGGCGCTGATGACATGGGGCGCCGCCGCATCGAAGAGCTCGCTGCAGCGCTCCCAGGTGCTCGCTTGGGCCGTGTTCGTCGTTACGCTGGTCATGGGCTGGGGCGCCATCTACGCGCTCTTCCAAGCCGGTGCTCAGCTCTAGCTCGCTTCTCGCTCTTTCGGCTCACGGCTTGCACTAAAGGGGAAGGACGGGAAGAGCCGTAACCTCCTGGCACATGGGCACTGGGAGATCGTTGCCCTTCCTGCAAGGAGTCGACGATGCCTACGCAAGGCCAACCTCAGCGCGTTGAATCGGCAGCAAGGCCGTTTCGTATCGATCTCGAGCAGATAAGGGCTCGCGCGCGAGAGAAGATGAGCGACGGCGCCGTGACCGAGGCGTACACCGCTGATCGAACGCGTGTGATTTCAGTTCTCAACGAGGCGCTCGCCACCGAAATCGTGTGCGTGCTTCGCTACAAGAACCACTACTTCATGGCGAGAGGCATCCCTTCGCAGTCCGTGGCCGCCGAGTTTCTCGCCCACGCCAATGAGGAGCAAGGCCACGCCGACTCCATCGCCGCGCGCATCGCGCAGCTCGGCGGCGTGCCCAACCTGAACCCCGAAGGGCTCGCTTCGAGGAGCCACTCCGAGTACCGCGAGGTGTCGGGGCTCGAGTCGATGATCAAAGAAGATCTCGTGGCCGAGCGCATCGCCATCGAGACCTACGCTGCCATCGTTCGATGGCTCGGCGAGGGCGATCCGACGACGCGCCGTCTCATGGAAGACATCCTCAAGGTCGAGGAAGAGCACGCCGACGACCTGTCCAACTTGCTCGAGAACATGAACGGCGCGAAAAGGGACCGTTAGAGCTGCGCGAAAGGAACCTCTAGTCTGCACCGCGCGAAACGTCGGAGGCGAGCCTTCCGGCTTTTTCGCGCTCGAGAATCCGTCGTCAATCGCTCGGCGCATCGCCAGGGCCCGTGGGGCCACCGTGGGCGGGGCCGTAGCCGTGCGAGGCTCCGTAGCCCTGATCGACTTCCTTGACGACCGGTTGAATGTCTTCCGTAGAGTCGCGTTCATCGTCGCGAGCTAGACCGACTTCGGCGGCGGCGGGGCTCACGATCTCGTAAACACCGGCGGGCAGAACCGTGTGCACGAGACCGGAACCGCACAAGCAGACGCTCGCTTGGTCGTCTTCACGAACGACCACGAGGCGCCTTGCGCATGAGGGGCAAGCGTAAGCGGTCAAACGCGACACGTGTGCCTTGTTGGGTGTGCTCATGTCCCTTTTGCCAAGCAGACTTTGTGCCGGCATGACGAGTGCAGTCGAGGTCAGGTGTAATCCGCAGGAAGACGGCGCTGTGCTGAATCGATGCACCGTCTCGGAAAGAGAAGTTCAACTCCCGATAAGGAGAGGTCCATCATGCGCCTTGCCATTGCTTCTGTTTCTGCGCTCGCTCTACTCGTCACCTCGACCGCGGTGAGGAGCGCTGCAGCCGACACGAACGATTTTCGCGAAGCGCCGCGCGGCGCTGGAACGGAGACCGGAATGTCGCGCATCGGCGATCCCTATCGTGTGAACGAGGGAACGGAGCTGCACGGCTTTGCCGGCGTGGGCTACGGCGTCGGGATCGGCGGACGCCTAGGCTACGCGTTTCATTCCGGCGTCTACGGCGGCGGCGCTCTGACCTACTTCTCGCAAGGCGCCACGTTCTTGGGCGGCGAGCTCGGCTACAAGCTCTTTCCGAGCGTGCATTGGGAGCTCAGGCCCTACTTGTTCGCCGGACCGGCATTCGTTCGTGTGGGCAACGAAGGTTTCGCTCGATCCGACGCCGTCACCGTGCTCGCCGTTCAACCCGGGTTTCTGGCCGCCTATCGCTTTGGCCCCGCCTTCCTGTCGGCCGAGGCCCGCGCTTATTTGAACCCGAATCCGGGCGCGCTCGCGCTGCTCGGTGGCGTCGGCGTCGCGCTCTAGAGCGACAATCAGCTTGATATAAGCGGGAATATGCAGAAGGAATAAGCAGGAAAAGTATCGAAGAGTGGTCCGTTTTGGCGCTGGAGCCCCAAAACTAGGAGGGAACGGCCTGTCTGCGTAGCTGACGACGCACACGACAGCCTGCCGCGTTTAATCCGGCGCGGGTGGGTCATCCGCCCGTGGGGAGCCAGTGCCGGCCAGCAGAAGGCGGCGGGGGTTGCGACGTAGGATCCATAGGCGAGGGCTGGGCCTCGGACCGACATTTGGTACGGAGTTCACTGATGCCGGCTCAACAAGAACGCGTTCGTTATGCGGTGGTCGGCGCCGGGCGCGTCGCTCAAGCCTCCGTGCTGCCCGCGTTCGCCAACACGCGCGACGACGCCGAGCTTTGCGCCATCGTTTCGAACGAGCGAGACAAGCGCGAGGCGCTCGCGATCCGGTATGGGGTTACGTACACGGGCTCGTACGACGCTTACGAAGAGGTGCTCGCCGCGTCGAACGCCGACGCCGTTTACATCGCGCTGCCCAACGCATTGCACCGCGAATATACGGAGCGGGCGGCCGAGGCAGGCGTGCACGTGCTCTGCGAAAAGCCCATGGCCATGACCGAGGACGACTGCCACGCCATGATCCGCGCGGCCGACAAGCGCGGCGTTTTCTTGATGATCGCCTATCGCCTACATTTCGAAGAGGCCAACCTCACGGCCATCGAGATCGGTCGCTCGGGCAACATCGGCGAGCCTCGCGTGGTGACCGCCGTTCATACGCAAAGCCTCGCGCGGCCGAACGACATCCGCACGAAGCGTTCGCTCGGCGGCGGGGCGCTGTTCGATCTCGGGCCCTACTGCGTGAACGCGGCGCGCTACCTCCTCCGCGCCGAGCCCGTGGAGGTGACGGCGTGGCAGGCTACGGGAACGTCGGAGGCGTCGTGCGAGGTCGACGAGACGACTTCGGCCATGTTGCGGTTTCACGACGGCAGGATCGCTACGTTCACCGTCAGTCAAGCAGCGGCGAGGTCGTCGAGCTTGCGCGTGATCGGCACGCTCGGATCGCTGCGGGTGGAGCCGGCTTTTCTCCATCAAGGCGCGCTCGAGCACTACCTGACCGTCGGCGAGACGACCGAGCATCGGGTGTTTCGCCAGCGCGATCAGTTCGCAGCCGAGATTGCTTACTTTTCCAAATGCATCAGGCGGATGCTCGAACCGGAGCCTTCGGGTTGGGAAGGGCTCGCCGACGTGCGCGTGCTAGTGGCCATTCAGAACGCGGCGCGCTCAGGCATTCCCACGGAGCTCTCGCCTTTCGAGCGGACGCAGCGGCCCGACCTGCGGCAAAACATCGAGCTGCCGCCGAGCAGCACACCAAAGGTCATCGAAGCACCGACTCTCAGTTTGTAGTCAGCAGACGCCCGGTCCACCCGAGCGGAGTGATGGGGCGAGGTCCCGCGCAGGTAGCCGGCGTCTCCGCGTGAGGGCATAGTGAGGCCATCAAAGCCCGACCGAGCCTCGACCAATTTTCGCCCGCCGCGCGCGCGTGGTTCGAGTCGTCGCTCGGGCCGCCGACGCGCGCTCAAGAGCTCGCCTTTGGACCCATCCTCTCGGGCGAGTCGACGCTGCTCCTGGCGCCCACGGGTTCGGGCAAGACGCTGGCGGCGTTTTTGGCCGCGGTCGACCGAGCCATGCACGGCAGCGAGCCGCCGGCCGCGTCGCGCTGCAAGGTCCTCTACGTGTCTCCGCTCAAGGCGCTCGCCGTCGACATCGAGCGCAACCTGCGCGTTCCCATCGCCGGTATTACCGATGCCGCGCGTCGCCGAAACGAAGCGGTGCGCATCCCTACGATGGGAATTCGGACGGGCGACACGCCGCCGAGCGAGCGAGCCAAGATGCGGCGCCACCCGCCCGACATCCTCATCACCACGCCCGAGTCGCTCTTTCTGCTGCTGACTTCGGAGAGTCGCAAGATCCTCGCCGCCGTGGAGACCGTCATCGTCGACGAGATCCATTCCCTCGTTCCGACCAAACGCGGGGCGCACCTCTTCTTGTCGCTCGAGCGACTCGAGGCGATCGAAGGCCGCGCCCGGCCGTTGCAGCGGATCGGGCTGTCGGCGACGCAACGGCCTCTCGACGAGGTCGCGCGCCTTCTCGGCGGCGTGGGTGAAGGGGGACAGCCCCGTCCCGTGACGATCGTCGATGCCCAGCAGCGAAAGCCGCTCACGCTCCGCGTCGAGCTGCCCGAGGTGCGTGAAGATCCGCGCACAACCGCCGATCCTCGCGCCGCCGATCGGCCGGACCCTCGCAACGCCGGCTCATGGGCCGAAGGATCGAACGCGCGCGGGCGCTCGATTTGGCCGGCCGTTCACGAGCGCCTCGTAGAGCTCATCCGAGGTCATCGCACGACGATGATCTTCACCAATAGCCGCCGGCTCTCGGAGCGGCTCGCCGCGGCCATCAACGAGCAAGCGGGCGAGGAGCTCGCCTTGGCGCACCACGGATCGGTCGCGCGCGAAAAGCGCCAGCAGATCGAAGAGCGCCTGAAGAGCGGGCAACTGCCGGCCATCGTCGCCACCTCGTCGCTCGAGCTCGGGCTCGACATTGGATCGGTCGAGCTCGTCGTGCAGATCGAGTCGCCGCCGTCGATCGCTTCGGGTCTCCAGCGCATCGGTCGTGCCCACCACGAGGTCGGCGGCACGCCGAGCGGCGTCATCGTCCCCAAGCATCGCGCCGATCTCCTGGCCAGCGCGGCCGCCGCGAGCCGCATGCTCGAGGGCGACGTCGAAGAGACCTTCTATCCGCGCAACCCACTCGACGTCCTCGCGCAGCAGATTGTGGCGATGTGCGCCGTCGGCCAGCACACCGTCGACGACCTCTTCGCCATCGTGCGCCGCGCGGCTCCCTACGCCGAGCTCCCCGAAGCGGCGTTTCTCGGCGTCCTCGACATGCTGGCCGGCCGCTATCCGAGCGACGAGTTCGCCGAGCTTCGCCCGCGGATCGTGTGGGACCGTGTGCTCGGCACCGTGCGCGGGCGCACCGGCGCGCTCAGGCTTGCCGTCACCAACGCGGGGACCATCCCCGATCGCGGCCTCTACGGCGTATTCTTGATGGGCGAGGACAAAGTGCGCGGCGGGCGACGCGTGGGGGAGCTCGACGAAGAGATGGTGTTCGAGCTGCGCGAGGGCGAGGTCTTCTTGCTCGGCGCGAGCTCTTGGCGGGCGGAGATCATCACGCACGACCGCGTGCTCGTCACGCCTGCCGCAGGCGAGCCGGGGAAGATGCCGTTCTGGCACGGTGATAGGCCGGGGCGACCGCGCGCCTTCGGCCTGGCGATCGGGCGCCTCACGCGCGCTATCGGCGAAAAGAAGCCGGCCGAGGTAGAAGCGCTCCTTCTCGAGGAGCACCACCTCGACGCCAAGGCGGCTCTTGGCCTGGCTTCTTACGTGCGAGAGCAGCTCGAGGCATGCGGCGCATTGCCTACCGACCAGCAGATCGTCATCGAACGCTTCGTCGACGAGGTAGGTGATCACCGCGTCTGCGTGCTTTCGCCTTTCGGCACGCGCGTCCACGCGCCGTGGGCGATCGCCGTCACCGAGCGGTTACGCAACACCCGAGCGGGCGACATCGAGAGCGTCTGGTCGGACGACGGCATGGTCTTTCGCGTGCCGGCGTCCGACGAGCCACCCGACATCGAGCTATTTTTGCCGAAATCCGACGAGATCGAGGCCCTCGTCACGCAAGCCCTCGAAGGAACGTCGCTCTTCGCGGCCCGCTTCCGCGAGGCCGCCGGGCGGGCGCTCTTGCTACCACGGCGAAGCCCGACGACCAGGCAGCCGCTTTGGGCACAGCGCAAGCGCGCGTCGGACTTGTTGGCCGTCGCCTCGCGGCACCCGTCGTTTCCCATCGTGCTGGAGACGTTTCGAGAGTGTCTGCGCGACGTGTTCGACATAGGCGGCCTGGTGACTACGCTGCGTGACATCGAGAGCCGGAGACTTCGCGTCGCCCGCGTCGACACGAGGAGCGCTTCTCCGTTCGCGGCTTCGCTGCTCTTCTCGTTCGTCGCCAATTTCATCTACGACGGCGACGCGCCAGCCGCGGAGCGCAGGGCGCAAGCTCTGCGCATCGATCACGAACGCCTGCGCGAGTTGCTCGGCGAGACCGAGATGCGCAACCTGCTCGATGGCGACGTCATCGCCGCTCACGAGCGCTTGCTCCAACGCCTCACCTACCCGGCGAAGGACGAGGATTCGCTGGCCGACGTGCTTCGCGCGGTGGGCGATCTTTCGCTCTCCGAGGTCGAAGAGCGCTGCGAGCCGAGCAGCGCCGCGCCCGCGTGGATCGCGGCACTCGAGAAAGAGCGGCGCGCTCTTCGCGTGTGCATCAACGAGGAGACACGTTGGATCGCCGCCGAGGACGCCGGGCGCTTGCGCGACGCGCTCGGCACCATTCCCGCGCCCGGGCTGCCGCTCGCCTTCTTGGAGCCGACGGCGGACCCCCTCGGCGACCTCGTCATGCGCTACGCGCGCACGCACGGACCGTTCGATCCCGGAGCTCTGACGGCGCGATTCGGCCTCGCGCCGATTGCGGCCGCCGAAGTAGCTGCTCGGCTTACGCACGCCGGCAAGATGGTGCGCGGAGCTTTCCTTCCCGGCGGAAAGCACGAGGAGCTCTGCGACGCCGAGGTGCTTCGCACCCTGCGCCGCAAGTCGCTGGCGCGTCTACGGCGCGAGGTGGAACCGGTCGAACCGGCGGCGTTCGCGCGGTTCTTGCCCGACTGGCAAAACGTCACCCGCAAGGGGGCGGGCGATTCGGCGCTCCTCGAGGCCGTCGCGCAGCTGCAAGGATGCCCCATCGCGGCGTCGGCGCTGCTCTCCGACGTCTTGCCGGCGCGCGTGGCGGGATTCAAGGCGCGCGATCTCGACGCGCTCTGCGCTTCGGGCCAAGTGGTGTGGGGCGGGGTCGAATCGCTCGGCGCGAACGACGGACGCGTGGCGCTCTATTTGGCCGAGCACGAGCCGCTGCTCGCGCGGCCGGCCGTGCCGCTCGAGAGCGCCGAAGCCGGCCGCATTCGAGATCTCCTCGGCCGCCGCGGGGCGGTGTTCTTCGACGAGATCACGCGCACGACGGGCGGCTTCCCGCGCGACGTCCTTTCAACGCTATGGGAAATGGTCTGGAGCGGCGAAGTCACCAACGACACCCTCGATCCTCTGCGGAGCCTCTTGGCAGGCGAAAAGCGAGAGACGGGGCGCGACCGACTTCGCTCGGCGAGGGCGCGACACTTCGCCGGAGGCGCGAAGCAGAGAATCCCCGGCAGCGAAGGGCGCTGGTCGCTTCGCAGCGCGCGTTGGGATTCGCAGCCCAAAGGCACCGATCGCCAAGCGGCGCTCGCGCGCTCGCTGCTCGATCGCTACGGCATCGTCACGCGTGAGGCGGTCCACGCCGAGGGGATCGCGGGCGGGTTCGCGAGCGTGTACGAGATCTTGAAGGCCATGGAAGACTCCGGGCGCGTGCGCCGCGGATATTTCGTGGCAGGCCAAGGTGGTGTCCAGTTCGCTCTTCCGGGCGCCGACGAACGATTGCGCGCTCGCCGCAACCCCGCCGAGAAGGCGCCCGTCGTGGTGCTGTCGGCCGTGGACCCGGCCAACCCCTACGGCGCCAGCTTGCCTTGGCCAAGCCGCGGCGACGACGCCGATGCGGGGCGCTTGGCCCGCGCCGTCGGCGCGTACGTGGTGATCGCCGACGGCTCCCTCATCGGGTACCTCTCGCGCAGCGGGCAGGTGCTCACCACGATCGTCCCCGAAGCGGAGCCGCTTCGGTCGCACGCGCCACGCGCGCTCGCCGAAGCCCTCGTTGCCTGGGCGGGACACTCACGCCTGCGCGCCTTCTACCTCGCCCACATCGACGCGGTCGATGCGCGTGCCCACCCTTACGCCGCCGAGTTCCTGCGCGCGGGCTTCGTCGACGGCGGCAAGGCGCTCTTGCTGCGTGCGCGAACGCTCGCAGAGCGCGACGAAGATGGAGTCGGTGACGCCGATGGCTGAGACCTCGTGTCCACGTCGTGGGCGCCGGACGTCATGGACTTGACGGCTGTCGGCCGAGGGCTCGCTTCTCGTCCAGTGGATACGCGACGAGGATCACCGAGGAAACGACGCTGGCGACCGCGATCCAGAGAAAGAGCGGTTCGAGCGCGGCCTTCAAGGTTTCGACGACGCCTTCGTGTGCGAGGGCCTCTTGCCGCCGGTGAGGATCGAGGAGCGCAGCCACGACTTCGTTGGACAGGGAATTGCCGAGTCGCATGGCGAGCATCGCACCGAGGCCACCGACGCCGAGCGCGCCGCCCATCGTCCGCGCGAACATCAGCGAGGCCGTGGCGACGCCGCGCTGCTCCCAACCGACGCTCGCCTGGACGCCGATGATGAGGGCGGTATTGACGAGGCCCATGCCGACGCCAAAGACGAACATCGCCGCTCCGAGTGGCCACGGCCCCCCGCGCGCACCGATGAGAGGAGCGATTGCCAAGAGGCCTGCCATGGTGAGAGCACCGCCGAGCCACACCGGCTTGCGATAGCCGATGCGCATGAGGAGCCGGCTCGCGAGCGCGGAAGCGAGTGGCCAGCCGACGAGCATCGGTGCGATGACCAAGCCCGCCACCGTAGGCACTTCACCGAGCACACCTTGAACGTGCAGCGGCAGGTAGGTGAGCACGCCCAGCATCAGCGCGCCAAGCATCACCGACGAGAGCGCGCTCACGGCGATCAGCCGGCGCGCGAGCAAATCGAGGGGCATGACGGGATCGTCCGCTCGGCGTTCGACGCTCACGAAGAGAACGGCAGCCGCCAGCGAAACGGGCGCCATCCAGGCGGCTGCTATGCCCGAAGCGGCGAGCAGGAGGGCCAGTGAAGCGATGGTGACCGCCGCCGCGCCCGCGAGGTCGAGACGCGCGCCGTTTTTGGGTCGCGCCTCTTCACGGTAAGCGAACGACAGCACACCAATGGCCATGACACCGGGCGGCAGGTTCACGAGAAAGACCCATCGCCACGACGCCGCGTGAACGATCGCTCCGCCGAGGAGGGGACCGGCTACGCCGGCGAGGCCCCAAACGGCGCCGAACAACCCCTGCACTTTGCCGCGCTCGGCCGGTGTATAGAGATCGCCTATCACGGTGAGCACGATAGGCTGCATGGCCCCGGCGCCGAGCCCTTGGAGCGCGCGAAACGCGATGAGTTGCGTGATCGACGAGGCAAGCCCGCTGGCCAGCGAACCCGTCAAAAAAAGCACGATGCCCGCGAGCAAGACCGACTTTCGCCCGCGGCGATCGGCCAGCTTGCCATAGATGGGAACCGAGACGGTCGAAGCGAGCAGATACGCTGCGCCCACCCATCCGTAGAGCAGAAGCCCACCGAGATCGGCGATGACCGTGGGCATGGCCGTGGCGACGACCGTGGCCTCCATGGCCGCCA
>DATEMX010000103.1:0-3139 GCA_035275365.1 Polyangiaceae bacterium
CATGCTGGCGCGTGCGCATCGATCTTCACACCGCGCGCGGCCAATCGATCGATGCGCTTCACGCGGCGTTCGAGTGCCTTCGCCTGTACGATCTGGATCTCTCCGTGCAGGCGACCCGCGAGCAGGTGGACGCGGCCGAGCGCGCCATGCGCGAGAAGCTCCGCGATCACCCCGTCGAGACTCTTTGCGACTTGCCCCTCATGCGCGAGGCCGACATGGAGGCGGCGATGTGGGTTTTGGCCGGCATTTTGCCGAGCGCGTATTATGCCGATCTCAACTTGCACCGGCTCGTCGCCTGCAAGATGGTCGAGCTCACGTTGTCCCACGGCCTGTGCGCTCTTTCCCCCGTCGGGGTGAGCGCCTACGGCTTCGAGCTCGCCATTGCGCGACAGTATGCGGAGGCGGAGCGCTTCGGTCGTGCTGCTCTCGCCGCCGTCGAACGCCAAGGTTTCGTCGCTTGTCGGGCGAAGGTTCTCGACATCCTCGGCGCGTCCATCCTGATCTGGACGCAAGGCCCGAAGGCGGGGATCGACGCATTATCTGACGGGAATCGTGCCGCACGAGAGAGCGGAGACGTCATTTTCGCGAGTCTCTGCCACGTGCACTCGGCCATTCTGCTCTTTGCCAAGGGAGCTCCCCTCGACGAGGTTGCGCGTGAGACGCGCAGCGCCATCGATTTCATTCGGTCGGCAGGTTACGGCCCGCTCGCCGACGTGCTCGTCATAAGTGAGCGCGTCGTCGAGAGTCTACAGGGCAAAGATGGCCGAACGCTGGCCGGCAAGGAGTTCGATGCTTTCGCCGAGAGTATGGCGAAGCATCCGTTACCTCTCGTGGCCACCTGGCTTCACCTCCAGCTTCTGCAAGCTCGCGTGATCAATGACGACCGGCCCGCCGCGCTCGCCGAGTCGGTACAGGCTCGCCCCCTCGTGACGCTCATGCGTGGTCAGCACGCCGAAGCGGATGCGGCGCTCTACTCGGCGCTCGCCATCACGGCGAGCTGGGACGACGCGCCCGTCGATGCGCGAGAGCGGTTTAAGCGCGACCTTCGCGAGTACGACGACCACCTGTCCGCGTGCGCCGCGAGCTGCCCCGAAGCGTTTCTGCACAGCTCCGTCTTGGTGGTGGCCGAAATTGCGCGCGTGGAGGGTCGACACGAAGCGGCAACGGACAACTACGACCGCGCGATCCGTGCAGCCCGCGAAAACGATGCCCTTCAGGTCGAGGCGTTGGCGCACGAGCGCGCGGCGCGTTTTTTCTTGGCTCGCGGTCTACCGGCAAACGCGGAGCTCCATATGCGTGAAGCCCGCGCGTGTTATCACCGGTGGGGCGCAGCCGCCAAAGCGCGGCGCATTGACGCAGAGTTTCCTGCTACCGCGATCGTCCACAGCCGCGCCCACGCCCCGCCGCAAGCGCAGGGCGGGCTCGATGCACTCGCCGTGGTCAAAGCCTCCCAGGCGATCTCCAGCGAGATCGTCCTCGAGCGACTCCTCGAGAAGTTGCTCCGCGTCGCGATTGAGCAAGCAGGAGCGGAGCACGGGACGCTTCTCCTCGTGCGCTCGGGCAAGCTCTTCGTAGTTGCGACCGCCTCGGTAGCCGGAGAGTCGATTGCCGCCAGCGTATTGGACCCACCGACGGCGCTTTCGGCGGATGGACTTCCGTCGTCTGTGATTCACTACGTGCGTCGAACGCGCGAGCCCCTAATCGTCGCAGACGCCGTGAAGCACGACGTGTTCCGGTCCGACCCGTATATCGTCAAGCACAAGACCAAGTCCATCCTCTGTATTCCCATCTTGCGGCAGGCCGAGCTCCAGGGTGTCATCTATTTGGCCAACGATCTCGTCGTCAACGGTTTTACGCCCGAACGGCTCGCCGTCCTCGAGCTGCTCGTTGCGCAGATCGCGATCTCGCTCGAGAACGCATCGCTCTACGCCGACCTCAAGCGCGAGATCGCCGAACGAGAGCGAACCGAGGCGCAGCTCCGCCAGGCGCAGAAGATGGAGGCCATCGGGCTACTAGCGGGCGGCGTGGCCCACGACTTCAACAATATGCTGACCGCCATCGGCGGCTACAGCACGCTCGCAATCGCGCAGCTCCCGCACGAGAGTCCGATTCGCAAGGACATCGAGGAGATTCAGAAGGCCGGCGACCGCGCAGCTGACCTCACGCGACAGCTTTTGGCCTTTAGCCGGAGACAGATCCTGGCGCCCAGGCCGCTCGACCTCAACGAGGTCATTTTGAACCTGCAAAATATGCTGCGGCGCTTGATGGGCGAGCACATCGAGCTTGCCTACTCGCCCGCCCCCGGCCTCGGCATCGTCAAAGCCGATCCCGGTCAGATCGAGCAGGTTCTCATGAACCTTGCTATCAACGCGTGCGATGCCATGCCGCGGGGCGGCAAGCTGACGATCGAGAC
Organism: Polyangiaceae bacterium; assembly: GCA_035275365.1. GTDB lineage: Bacteria > Myxococcota_A > Polyangia > Polyangiales > Polyangiaceae > DASWDH01. The sequence goes on from DATEMX010000103.1 coordinate 2,414, forward strand.
CGCGAACTTGGAGCTCGACGAGCGGTACATCCCCCACCATGTCTCCATCCGAGCCGGCTCGTACGTGCAGCTCGCCGTGAGCGACAACGGCGAAGGGATGGACTCCGCGACGCAAACGCGCATTTTTGAGCCCTTCTTCACCACCAAAGAGCAAGGCAAAGGCACCGGTCTCGGGCTCGCAACCGTGTACGGCATCGTGCAGCAGAGCGGCGGGCACATCGAGGTGAAGAGCGAGCCCGGTCGAGGGACCTCGTTCAGGATCTACTTGCCGCGGATGGATGGGCCCGCCGAGCCGATGGCCCGCCCGGTCACGCTCGCACCAGTGAGACGCGGCGCAGAGGTGGTTCTGCTCGTCGAGGACGACGACGCGGTGCGCGCCTTGGCGTTCGAAGTCTTGTCGGGATTGGGATATGACGTTCTGTCGGCGCCGAATGGGTTCGAGGCGCTCCGGTTGCAGGCACGCCAGCACCGTTCGATTCAGCTACTCATTACCGATATCGTCATGCCGCGGATGAATGGGCCGGACCTTGCCCAGCGCCTGCTTACTCGCATCCCCGGACTGGCCGTTTTATTCATGTCGGGATACGCTCCCGACAAAGTCGTGCAGCAGGGCCTTTTGCAGCAACAAGGGACGTTCTTGCAGAAGCCTTTCTCGCCGGATGCGCTTGCGCGTAAAGCGAGGGAAGCGCTGGATCACATCACGCATTGGTAGCGTCCCGGCGCAGC
>DATEMX010000104.1:0-6991 GCA_035275365.1 Polyangiaceae bacterium
GAGCGCACGCACCTGTGGGAGTATCGGAGCAGCGGCGAGCGATGAGTCGCGCCTAGGGCCTAGGTCTTACATTGCGCGGTTGAACGCGTCAGGGGAGTGCCGTATCTTCGATTCGATGCAGCTAGACGGCGCCAACGGGGAGCGGCGCCTCCTTCTCGTGGAAGACGATGGGGAGCTTCGGGGCTTCCTCGCCGAACTCCTCCGTGGCGATGGGTACGACGTCGTGGGGGCGTCGAACGGGTCCGAAGCGCTCGAGTACCTGAAGCGCGCGCCGGCGCCCGACCTCATCTTGCTCGATCTCATGATGCCGGTGAAAGACGGCTGGCAATTTCGCATCGAGCAAAGGCGCGACCCGTCGATATCGTCGATCCCGGTGTTGGCCATCTCCGCCGACGACACGCCCAAGGCCGCGGCGATCGACGCCGAGGGGTACATCAAGAAGCCGTTTCACTATCCGGAGCTCCTCGAGTCGATCAAGCACGTCATCGACACGCGAAGGCTCGCGCACCTCGATCGCATGGCCTCGCTCGGAACGCTGGCGGCCGGCATCGCGCACGAGATCAACAACCCGCTCACCTATATCATCGCCAATCTTCAGCTCGTCGAGGAGCAGATACCGAGGATCGTGCACGACTACTCCGCGGCGCTGCAAAAGAGCGGCGCCGCGCACACCCCCGAGCTGCAAGGTGGAGCGCCGGGAAGCCGCTTCGGCGAGGTCTCGGCGCGCCTTCACGACGCGCTCGAAGGGGCCGAGCGCATCCGCGGGATCGTGCTCCACGTGAAGACGTTCTCGCGCGCGGGCGACGAGCACCGGACCCTCGTCGACGTGCGGAGCATCCTCGACTCGGCCATCAAGGTCGTCTTCAGCGAGATCAAGCAGCGAGCGCGGCTCGTCAAAGAATACGGTCACATCCCGCTGGTCTTGGCCAACCCGGGGCAGCTCGGTCAGGTGTTCTTGAATCTGCTGCTCAACGCGGCGCACGCCATCGAGCACGAAGAGCCCGAAGAGAACACGATTCGAGTCGCCACCAAGACGCTCCCATCGGGAGAGATTTCGATCGAGGTCGCCGACACGGGGCGCGGGATACCGCGGGAGATGCAGCCCCGCATCTTCGATCCGTTCTTCACCACGAAGCCGCTCGGCCTCGGAACGGGGCTCGGTCTTTCGATCTGTCACGGCATCGTTCGCTCGCTCAACGGAACGATCACCGTCCAGAGCGAGCTCGGGAAAGGCACCACGTTCAGCATCAAGCTGCCGCCCTCGCCCGAACGAGCGATCTCCCCTTCGCCACCTGCTGCCCAAGCGCCGGTCTCGGCGGACAAGGGCAAGATTCTCATCATCGACGACGAGCCACGCCTGGCGCAGGCGCTGCGCGACATGATCGGAAAGCACCACGACACGAGCGTCGTCACCAAGGGTCCCGAGGCGCTCACGCTCCTCATGCAGGAGCCGGACGACGCCCGCTTCGACCTCATCTTGTGCGACCTTCACATGCCCGACGTCTCCGGGATGGATTTGCATCAGCAGCTCGCCGCGACGCGACCCGTCATGGCCGATCGCATGGTCTTCATGACGGGCGGCGCCTTCAGCGAGCGCTCGCGCGAATTCGTGAGGAGCGTCAAGAACACGTGCATCGATAAGCCCATCGACATCAAGCAGCTCCGATCGCTCGTCGCCTCCACGATCGCCCGCTTGAAAGCTTAGCCGCTCTGTCACGATCTGGGCTGCGGCGCCTGGAGGTGAATTCGGTCGCCGCCAAGGCCGCCAAGGCCGCCAAGAAGAGGGGGGGTTGGATCCTCGTTGATGCTGGCTGCAGGGGCCTGGAGAGTGCTGAGAGGTAGTGGGAGTTGCCAACTGGGAGAAGTGACGCACCAACCAAATCCCGTTCGATGGACGTCATGGCTGTTTGGGGCGATCGCGACGAGCCGGCAATGTAAGGGTTGGAAATGGCGTCCGCGGCGTGGCTCGCCGACACTCGGACGCAGACCATGGCGATCCGCAAGACTTCACCGCGAACCTCGGGATCTTTTCACCAGCCGCGACTCGTTGGGGTCGGATCGATGTTGGCCTTGTCGATCACGCTGGTGTCGCGGCACCCCCTTGCCCTACCCGCCACCAATCCTTTCACGAAGCAGCCCGCACCGAACGCGATGACCGACGCCGAGTCGGAGGAACTCACACCGCCCGACGTGGTTCGCTCGTCGATTGGCGAGCAAAGCGTAGAGACGGTGCGGCGACGCATCGGCGACGCTCAAGCGCCGGCCGTCGTGGCTGGCGACGAGCTCGTAGACGATGTCGCCACCCAACAGGCGAAGACCCGGATCGGCGGGCGACAGGCGCGCGGCGTAGATTCCGGTCACGGGGTGCTCGTACCAATCGATCATCCGGGTGTTTGACGAGCGATTCGTTGAACAAAGCGCCTCAGCTAGCGATCTTCGGATGCCGTACGACCGACGGCGTCATCGGCTCCTTGCGGAGGTGCCCCATGGCGTAGACACCGCCCATGATCGCTGCCCATGGCCGAGCGTGCGAGAGAGCGGTGTAGAAACGCCTCGAGGGATCATGGCCGCGCGCCTGCTTGCGGAGCGGAGCGGCATGTTCGATCGCGGCCCGGAACGCCTTGGCGAGCTTCTCTTCGACGGCGAACTGCGAGCTCGTAAGGCGCGCCATCGTCGCCGCGGCCTGGCCAAGGCGGACGCGCGATTCACGGTTCTGCAAGAGCTCGATGGTGGCGCGACCGAAACGCTCTTCGGCCGCGACAGGCGTCGGCTTGCGCGGATCGATGAGCACGCCGTTCTTGCCGCTCTTGACCTGAAAGCTCACCCCCATACCATCTTCCATGGCGACCACCGGCGTGCCGCACCACAGGGCTTCGCCCAGCACGTTGCCGTAGGTTTCGCTGAGCGAGGTGTGCACGAAGACGTCGGCGTTGCGGTAGTAGGCGGGCATCGAGGCAAACGACACCTCGCCGGTGAAGACGACGCGGCGCTCGACTCCGAGCAGCTTGGCGCACCGACGGTAGTAGCCCGTGTCGGGGCCCACTCCGACGAGGAAGAGCACGGCGCGCGGCTCGCGCGGCAGCACCTGCTCGGCGAAGATCTTGATGACGCGATCTTGCGATTTTTCACGGGTGTGGCGGCCCGCGCACAGAAGACGCAGCGAATCATCGGGCAAGGCGTGTTGCTCGAGGAGCGCCGCGTATGGATCGACGTCGTCGCGGTGCGCGAAGACATCCTCCGAAACGGCGCGCGGCACGACGTGAATCGGCGCCGCGACGCCGCGGCTCCGCCAGTAGCTCGCGAGCCCGTCGCTCAGCACCATGAGGCCGTCGCTGCGGTTGAAGATGCCGGCGAACAAGCGCTCGTAGGGCCTGCGCAGCGTGTATTCGACGGTCTTGTGCACGAGGGGCTGCTTGGCAATCGACTCGGGAAGGAGCACGTCGTAGGCGGCCTCGAGGTGCGTCGTATTGACACAGAGGAGCGCGGTGCCGGTCGCCTCGCGTAGCCACAAGCCGAATTGCACGAGGAGCGAAGTCGTCTGGGCGAAGCAGAGATCGAAATCCCAGCGGTTCTCGTCGAACATCCAGGCGCCGAGCGGCATGGGAATGTGCACTCCCGGATATGTCTTGAGGGGCAAGCTCGGAAGCTCGACCGTGCCGGGGGCGAGCTCGTCGACCGTGGCGTCGGGATCGTGCGGCCCGATGACCGTGACCTGGTGACCACATTGACGCAAAGATCGATACAGGCTCCGTGTCTGAAATACCGCACCGTTGGCGTACGGGATTCGAACGAAGTCGCTCAGCAGCGCGATGCGGAGCGGGCGCCCTTTGATGTCGTGAAGCGCGGCGAGCGGCGACGGCAGCAGGCGCGCGGGGTGCAACGCCACGATGGATGATGGTTCTCTGGGCGCTTGCCATGCCTCGTCTTCGGCGCTACCCCGGGCGCTCGCGGGAACTGCCGTCGTCAACTCTGGAGCGATTCGATGCCTAACGGTCTTCGCGTTGTCGATGTCACGGAATTCTATTCGGCGAGGGGCGGTGTTCGGGCTCATCTCGATCTCAAAGGACAATTGTCATGCCAGCTCGGGCACCACCATTTGGTGCTTGCCCCCGGGCCCAGCGAGCCGGGTATGGCGGTTGCGAAACACGAAGGAGACGACTCCGCACCGAAAGGATCGGGCTCGCGCCGAGTCATTCGTCTGGGTGGGCCTGCCCTGCCCTACGACCGCAACTACCACTTGCTTATCCGGTTGGATCATCTGCGACGCACGCTGAAACGCGAAGATCCCGACGTGATCGAGACGAACTCGCCCTACGTCGCTGCTTGGGCGGTGCACAACCTGCCGCGCGATTTTGTCGGATTGAAGACATTCTGGTGGCACTCGGACTTCATCGACACCTGGCTCGAACTCCCGAACGCGCCGCGGGTCGTCTCGCTCGCAGCTTCTTCTGTGAGAGACGTTCTCTGGCGGTGGGTGCGCACGTTCACGAGCGACTGCGCTGCCGTTTTCACCGCGAGCGCAGGCCAAGCCGAGAAGCTTCGCGGGCACGGCGTGCGCAAGGTCGTGCACCTGCCCTTCGGCGTCGACAAGCAGATCTTCCGTCCCGAGGCACGCAGCGAGAACGAACGTGCGACGCGGGTGGCCGGCCGTGTCCGGGCCACGACGGTTGTCATCGGCGTCGGACGATTGTCCGCCGAGAAGCGATGGGACGTCGCGATTGACGCTTTCATGAAGTTTCGGCGACAGCGGGAAGGCGTCATGCTGATCTACGGTGACGGCCCCGAGCGATCGCGTCTCGAAACGCGAGCAGCGCGTTGCGCCGACGTCCATTTCATGGGATTCGAACGCGACAAAACGAAGCTCGCCATGGCGATGGCGAGCGCCGACGTCATGTTCCACGCGTGCCCTCACGAAACTTTTGGTCTAGGCGTTGCTCAAGCCATCGCCTGTGGCACGCCGGTCATCGTTCCCGATCGCGGCGGCGCTGCAGAGCTGGTCTCCGGCGTGCACGGCGATCGCTACCGGAGCCTCGACGTCGACGACGGCGCGCGTTGTCTCCGGTGCTCGAGGAGTGCCACCAGGGTCGGAACGAGGACGATCGATGCGCTCCAGACGAGTAACATCCCGACGAACCCGATGGTTCCGAATTGCGTGAAGCCACGAAATCGCGTCACGGTGAGCGAGCCGTAGGCGATGCTTGCCACGAGCGCTCCCACGAGCTCGGCGCGGAACGCGTTGCGCACGGCGCGCCGTCGCGCCTCGGCCGGAGCTTGACCGGTGGCAACGAACTCGCGGTAGCGCGCCAAGAGCACGATCGGGTAGTTGATGCCGTTGCCGAGAATGATGGCGCCGAGGAAGGCGCCCGTGGTGTTGACGTAGCCGTAAGCGAGCTCCGCAAAGGCATACGCCGCGCCAACGCCGACGAGGGCAGGCAGCGCGACGATGACCACGGCCCACGCCGACCGAAAGAACACCACGATCCCCAGCAGGATGAGTCCGAGCGCCAAGAGGGTTCCGCCGACGGCGTCGGAGGCGACGCTCTCCTTTTCCTCGAGGGCGTTGGGGATGTCGCCCGCGTAGCCCACCTTCATGCGCGGATCGAAATGGCCAGGATCGAGGGTCGCCACCAGCGCCGTGACACGCGCGAACAACGCGTCACCGCGGCTGTCGCCCGTGCCGCTGCTCGTCGAGACGACCCGAACGGCGATGGCCGTTCCATCTTCGGTTTCGAAGTGGCCCGAAGGGAACGTGCCGAGTTTGGCGAGCGCGTGCTCGGCGCGCTTTTCGTACTTATCGATCGATGTTTCGACGTGGGCCTTTTCGCCGTCCGTGGCCTTGGCAGGCTCGTCGTCGAAGGACTCGACGATGCCCGCCTCTTTGGCGACCTCGAGGCTGAGCTCGTCGTCGAGCTGCTCGAGCTCGTCGCGCGACAGGTAGAGCCAACCGCGCTCTTTTTGAAAGCGCAGCACGTCCTTGGCGTGCGCTTCGACGTAGGCGATGAGATCGGCCGTGCACGGCGAGTTGCCCGTACAGCCAGACCGGTCGGCCGCGGCTCTCTCGAGAGCCTGCCCGAGGGCGTCGGCGAAGGCCTCGTTGGCGTCGCGAGAGGGCGACTCCGCGACGACGATGAGCGACGCCCCCTGGGTCACACGACCGAGCTGGTGCTCGAAGGCGCGAAAACCCGGGCTGTCACGCGGCAAGAGCTCGAGCAAATCGGAATGAAGCTCGATGCGCGACGCAACGACGACCGAAAGCGCGAGCCCCAGAATGACGAGCGCCAACGTGCGCCACGGGCGCCGCGCAGCCAGGTCGACCACGCGGTCGACGAATGAGCTAAAGCTCATGCCTTGCCCGCTGCACGCGCCATTTCGGCGTAGACCGCGCGTCCGTGGGCAGGACCCGCGAAAGCTTCGACGACGTGCGCGCGCGCCGCGCGGCCCTCACGTTCGCGGCGCGACGGATCGCGCGCATAGGCGACCATCGCCGCGGCGAGCCGCGCGGGGTCGGGTGGGTGGCCGTCGACGAGGCAGCCCGTGGAGCCGGGCACGATCATTTCGGCGACGCCTCCAACGTCGAAAGCGATGACAGGCTTGCCGAGCGCCATCGACTCGATGACGGCGCGCGGAAGTGGATCGGAATAGACACTCGGCACCACTGCAACGTCGAAGCCGGCTACGAGCGCTCGCGGGTCGCTGCGAAATCCCATGAAGTGGACGACGTCGGCGATGCCCAAGTCGCGCGCAAGTTTACGACATTCTTCCACGTGGTCGATCGCGACGTCGGCCGGCGTATCGCCCACGACGACGAACCGAGCGTGCTCACCGGTTTCGGCGAGCAGAGCGGACGTCTGCTTCGCCGCATGAAGAAACTCGACGTAGCCCTTGCGCCGAAGGACGCGCCCGTGGCTGCCGAACACGATGTCGGTCGCACCGATGCCGAGCTCGGCCCGCAACGCCGGCGTGACGCCCTGCGGATCGAAGTAGTCGACGT
>DATEMX010000105.1:0-3451 GCA_035275365.1 Polyangiaceae bacterium
CGTGCGGATCGAGGGAACCGCCGTAGCTGTTGAGCGCGCGGCGAATGAGCTCGAGGTGCTCCGTTCGGCCCATGACGCACCCCGCTATGAGGTCGGAGTGACCGTTCAAATACTTCGTGGCGCTGTGAAACACGATGTCGAACCCGAGATCGAGCGGCCGGAAGTTGACGGGCGACGCGAACGTGTTGTCGACGATGGAGACGAGCTTTGCCTTGCGGCAGAAATCGACGACCTCCCGCAGGCGTGGGACCTTGACCAGCGGATTGGTAATGCTCTCGACCAGGAAGACTTTGGTCTTGGGGGTCGCCGCGGCCGCCCAGGAGTCCGGATCGTGCGCGTCGACGAACGTGTAGGCCCACCCGAGATCGGGGGCTCGCTGCGTCAAGAAATGGTGCGTCCCGCCGTAGAGGGAGTCGCCAACGAGCAAATGGTCGCCCTGTCTCATGAGCGCGAGGAGCGTGGTCGTCACCGCGGCCATGCCCGACGCGGTGGCCACCGCCGCTTCGGCGCCTTCGAGGCCTCGCAGGCGCTCGTGCAAATGAAGCTGCGACGGCGTGTTGCTGAGCCGGCCGTACGGAATGTCGTGGTAGGGCGCGCCGGGGGGCAATGTATAGACGGCGCTCTGATGGATCGGAAATACGACCGCGCCCGCGGGCGGCGCGACCTCTTTGCCCGAGTGAACGGCCATTGTCTCGATACGAAGGTCTCGTCTCATGTTCCTCCTCTAGCACTAGTTGATCATCGTGACCTTCTCCCTGCCGAAGTCGGCGGCGGTAGGGCTACTCGATCTTCGCCGATACGGCGAGCCTCGGGCGGTGATAGCTTGGGCGCATGAGCAAGGGCCGGATTGTCGTCATCGAGGGGGACGACTGGATCGCGCGCCTTGTCGAAGAGGGGCTCAACGAGGCGGGCTACGAAGTCATGCTCTCGAGCGAGGCGCTCGAGGGCTTCGAGCAGGTGCGGGCCTCTCAGCCCGACTGCATCATCTGCGACGTCGCCCTGCCCGACTTCGACGGCTACTGGGTTGCTCACAAGGTGCGGACGGATCCTTCGCCCATGTCGACAACGCCGTTTCTCTTTCTCACCAACGCCGACGACGACACCTCGCCGCTCCACGCGTTTCACGTAGGCGCCGACGTTCAGGTGCAGAAGCCTTTTAGGCTCGACGAGGTGGTGGCGCAGGTGAGAGCGCTCGTCGAAATGGCCAAGCGATTGCGCATGGCGCGCGATTCGTTTCTCGACAAGGAGGGCGAAAAACCTCCTCAGGGCGAGGCGCTGCGCGGCGATCTGGCACAGATCTCGGTAACGACCGTGCTCGCGCTCCTCGAAATGGAGCGCCGCACCGGGCAGCTCCGCGTGACCCAAGAAGGGCCGGAGCCGAGCGGCGAGGCCACCATCGATTTGGCGGGAGGCTTCGCCGTCGGGAGCGCGCTTTCCGGGGCGGCGACGCCGCTTTTGCCCACGCTGCGCGAAATCCTCAAATGGAAGAAGGGCACCATCGCTTTCTTCGCGTGGCCCGACGCGCCGGCGCGTGGCCCAAAGAAGCCCATCGCCGCCATGCTCATGGAAGCGGCGCAGCTCAACGCGTCGGGCACCCTTCTTCCCGGAAAGCGCCGAACGTCGCTGGCGTCGAACGCGGCGGCGCCGAACTCCGTCGCGCCCATCTCCGCGGCGCCGACCTCGGTCGGACCCTCGGGTCGCCCGTCGACGCTGCCCGAGGCGCGCCTCTCGATGCAGCCGAAATCGCCGTCGATGAACCCGCCGGCCAGGCCGTCGACGCAACCGAAGTCGCCGGCCATCTCGCGCGCGGCGCCGACAAACACGCACCCGTCCCCAGCTAAGCCGACAAAAGCGCCTGCGCCTGCGCGTCCATCTTTTGCGCCGAAGGCGCCGCCCGCTCCGAAAAAGCAGTAGGATCTGAATTGACTATCCATGCCTTCGGCGGCCCCCATCGTGGACCGAGTTGGTCCCTATCGCGTCGTTCGTGCCCTCGGGTCGAGTGGGCCGCCGGCGTTCATTGCCCGCGAAGAAGGGCCGGTGGGCTTCACGCGCGAAGTCGTGCTGAAGCTCGTCGCCAACCCAAAGCCGGAAGACGCCAACGCCGTGAAAGAGCTCGCGCGCGAGGCGACCATCTGCGCGAAGCTCAGCCACGCGAACATCGTTCGCACCCTCGATTTTTTCGAGCACCAGGGTCACCTCGCGCTCGTGCTCGAGCACGTCGACGGTTTATCGCTCGCCGACCTCTTGGCACGGCTCCGTGAAACTGGCCAGCGGCTCGCCGACGACGCCGTTTTCCACATCGGCGTGGCCGTGCTCGAAGGCTTGGCACACGCCCACGCTCACCTCGACGATGAAGGTGAGCGAGCTCCGGTCGTTCACCGCGCGGTGAGTCCTGCCGCCGTTTGGCTCGGCAAAGACGGATCGGTCAAGCTGGGCGGCTTCGGTCTCGCCAAGATCGTGAGCGAAGATCCGAAGACCGGCATCGAGCCGCGTGATCCGATCGACATGGCACCCGAGCAACGCATCAGCGAGAAGGTCGACGTGTACGCAGCAGGCCTCGTGCTGTGGGAGCTCTTGACGGGCAAGGCTCCTTCGGAGGTTACCTCGCTCGGCAGCGTCCGTCGCGATTTGCCGCGCGAACTCCTCGCTGCCGTCGATGCCGCCCTCATGCCCTCGATCGACAAGCGCACCATTGGCTGCGCCGACATGGCCCGCTGGATCAAGAAGGTCACGCACGCCGGGCGCGGGCGAAAGGAGGTGCGCGAGCGCGTGACCGCTCTCGCGGCATCGCATGAAGCGCTGCACGCGCCGACCCCTGCGCGGTTCGACGCGCCGGCCGCCACGGTTCTCGGGCTCGCCGAGGGGCCCAGTCGCACCGAGAGCTCGGCCCCTCCTGCCGTTCCTTCTTCCGTCGATTCGAGCCCGAAGATCCCCCTTCACGGGTTTTCTGCGGCGGCCGGCCTCTTGCTCACCGAGGGCCATCGCTGGTTGAAGCTCGACAGGCTTTCGTCGAGCCAGCGCCGCGTAGCTCTCAGCGGGGGGGCGGCCTTACTGGCGGTTTTCGTATTCCTCATCGCCAACCGAGATTCGTCGCCGACGGCCGCCGCCGCGCGTGGGGCGCCGAGTGCAGCCGCGCGCCGACCCGAGCTCGCCCCGGCTCCGCCGGACAAGCATGCCGAGCAGTCCGCGCTGGCCGTCGTTGCGCCGACGGTTTTGGCGCCGACTCCTATGCCGACGCCCACAGCGGCCCCGACGGAGGAGGCCCCGATCGTCGCGCTCCCCGCGGCGACTTCGGAGCCTGCTCGCAGCCGCGAGCCGGCCGCGAAGACCAAGTTCGGATTTTTGACGGTTCATTCCACGTTTTCGCAGGGCTACGTCTACGTTCACATGCTTCGCTACGGCCGGGTGGAGGACCGGCTGATCGTACCGTGCGGTCGTCGATTCGTGAGCA
>DATEMX010000106.1:0-9664 GCA_035275365.1 Polyangiaceae bacterium
TCGGCAAGTCGAGCGCCGCTTCGAAGGCCTCGAGCACCTTGGGCCCGCCGGTGTGGGCAATCCAATGTGCAATTTGCTTTCGCTCGAGGCCCTGGTCGGAGAGAAACGCGTCGACGTCGCGCCCCACGTGATCATGCGCGAGCTTGGGGACCGCCGTCGACAGGAAGATCTTGAATCCGCTGTCGATCACGCGCCAACCCATGACGTCTTCGGTCGCCGGGTAGAACACCGAGCGCGACGCCACGACGCGCGGGCCGCGCGCGTCCGCCCGCGCACCGCCGGCGAATACTACGGCGGCAGCGCCGTCTCCGAAGAGGCCCGAGGCCAGCACGTTGGTCATCGAAACGTCTTCGATTTGGAAGGTGAGCGAGCAGAGCTCGACGGACAAGAGGATCGCGACCTCGCCAGGAAAGCCGCGCAGGTAGTCGGAAGCTCGGGCCGTTCCGGCAGCTCCCGCGACGCAGCCGAGCCCGAAGATCGGTGTACGCTTCACGTCGCCGCGGAGTCCGAGGCGATTCACCAGGCGCGCATCGACGCTCGGCGTAGCGATGCCCGTCACGGTGACGACGAACACGTGGTCGACGTCGCGGGGCCCGAGTTCGGCGCGGGCGAGCGCATCGCTCACGGCGCGTTCCCCAAGCTCCGACGCGTGCTCGATCCAGGCGTCGTTGCGCTCGGCGAACGAACGGCGAGTAGCGTAGCTCGACAGCGGCAGCGCGAGGTGGCGTCCCTCGACGCCGATCGCCCGGTGCATCGCTTCGAGGCGGGTGAGGCCGGCCGCCGCCCCGTCGGCGTGTGTTGCCCACATGCGGTGCAGCGCTGCCAGCAGCGTCTCTCTGTCGACGTAGCTGTTCGGCAGTGCTCGGCCTACCGACCGAACGCGAGGCAATGGCGGCGACGTCACCATCGGGTGATCTGCTTCCATCGGCGGTGGTAGGTAGGGCTTCGCGCGACGGCGCGGTGGATACGCCTGATGCGTGCGGCAGGCGCCGACGGAGCGTCGAGAAATTCGAGCACGGCGCGAGCGAACTCCTCGGGCTGCTCGTGGTGCAGATAGTGCCCGCAATTCGCGAAGCGTCGCAACACGACTCCCTCGACCACCTCGGCGAAGGCGGAACCGTGAGCCGCCGGAATGATGGCGTCGCATTCTCCCCAATAGACGGCGATCGGAGGGAGCTCGTCGATTTCATGCGCGCGATGGGCGAACGCGCGCCTCTGGCCACGCCAATCGATCACGTCGCGCACCGTGCGCGCGAACGCGCGAGCCGAGCCGGGTGCCCCGTTCATCGCGCAGAGCTCGTCGATCTCCTGCTTCGAGAATTGTCCGCGGTTTCCGAGCAGCGCCAGGCGCGTGCCGATGGCCATGAACGGCTGGCCGAATCGTTCGACGACGCGAGGCATCGACGCCAAGCGAAGCGCCAACGTGACCTGACGGCCGAGGCCGCCCGGGGCCACGAGAACGAGGCGGCGAATCTTGGCGGGGCGTTGGAAGAGAATTCCCTGGGCGACGCCGCCTCCGAACGAATGGCCCACGACGTCGACTTCGTCGAGGCCGATGCGCTCGAGCCATTTGGCCGTTACCCGCGCGTGCCAATCGAGCTCGTAGCTAGCGTTCGGCCGATCGGAGAGGCCGTACCCGGGCAGGTCGGGCATGAGCACGCGGCGGCTAGTGGCGAGCGCGCTCGCCGCTCGCTTCCAGGTCAGGTGCGAATCGTTGAGGCCGTGAAGAAGGACGAGCGGCGCACGCTCACGTCCGCTGCCGACCTCGAGCCAGTGCAGGCGCAAACCTTCGATCGATGCAAACGAATGGTGTGCAGGGAGCGTCATGCGACGATGCGTGGCCAATGCTGAAGCAAGTCGCGGGCCCGACCTGCCCACAGGCGCTCCCGGCCACGCCTCGGCGATCCCAGCGCGGACCTGCCGAGGAGCCGGTTCTCGACCGATTCGCCAATTTGGTATGACAAGTTTGGCGAGCTTCGCCGCGTCGAGCCCGCTCTCCTCGCCGCTCAATCGAGCGCGCTGAGCTCGCTGTCCAATGGGCCGTGCTACGATGCGCTCATGCCGCACCCGATCCGCTTGTCCGTTGACTCGCGCGTGTACTGGTTACTCCTCGGGGCGTCTTGGTTCGGGTGCGGAGGCTCCGACTTCGTGTCGACGTCCGTCGATGCCGGAACTGTGGGCATCGGCGGAAGCGGGCTCGCGGGCCACGGCGGAACGACGCCCGACGACGCTTCCGCCAGCGACAGCGCGTTGCTCGGTTCGGGCGGAGGTGGAGGCTCGAACGACGCTTCACTCGGAAGCGGCGGCAAAGGTGGCGGAGGCGCGGCCGGCATGAGCGGCGGCGGGGGCACGGCGTGCCCGCCCTGTGCAGCCCCGCCCGATCCGGCGTGCAATGGTCAAGGCATCTGCGGATGTGGCCCATACGTTTGCCCCGACGCCGGCAAAGATGCTGCGAAGGACGTCTTCGGCGAGGCAGGGCCGAGCTGCGGAGTGGTCACCTGCCAAGCGGGCCAAGTTTGCTGCAACCCGCTACGAGGAATCTGCACGGCCCCAGGCCAATCTTGCATTCTGTAGCGGGCTGACTCGCCAAGGGCCGTCAGTGATGTTCATCAAGAACCGTCTGCAGAACGTGCTGGGGCACCGCGTGACGGTGGTCTTCGATACCGTCGAGGCGACGGCATTGCTCAGCGCCGCCGAAGCCGCGGACTTGGTCTTGATCACGGAGTCCCCCCTATCGACGAACGTGAAGGGCGATCTCAGACCCGTGACCAAGCCGATTTTGAGCTACGAAGCGTTCCTGCAGGACAACCTGGGGTTCGCCGTGGGGTCGCCCGGCGACCCAGGGCTGCCGCCGCAGTTCGGGTTCGGAGTCAAAATGAGCGACGACAGCATCGACATCGTGAACCCCGCCCACCCGCTCGCGGCGGGCCTCAGCGGCAAGGTGAAGGTCTATAGCGCCCTCAAAGAGATCACCTGGGCAACGGTTGCCCCGACGGCCGAGGTCGTCGCTACGCTGTCGGGCGACACCCGCGGGGCGAGCATCTACGTCTATCACACGGGGGCGAAGCTGTTCGACGGCACCAACGCGGCTGCGCTTCGCGTGAACCTGTTCCTCGAAGACGACAACACGACGGGGACGCCCAATCTCATGACGGCGGATGGCCTCAAGCTGTTCGACACGGCAGTCGCATACTCATTGACGACGCCGTAGTGGGCTCGCGTGCACGGAGCACAAAGCCCTCAGCGATGTGGCGATATCTTCGGATGGTGCTGTATCCGCGCCGCGCCCGGAGTCGCGCGCGAGAGCACGATTCTGCGGCTGCGGCTTCTTTTGCTCGGGAAGCTGGTAGTTTCTACGGGGAGCCCGACGCTACCGCCGAGGCTCGACCTCTCGCCGCTGCGATTGTCTTGCAACGTACGGCCTTTGGCGCCGGTGACGAGGCTTTCGTCGATCCGCACGCCTCGGCCGTGGACCGTCTCGACGAGGCCCGACCAGGCTCCCAGTCTTCGCCGCAGTTTGAGCAGGTGCACCCGCAGAAGCGCGCTCTCGGGAGCGTATTTTCGTCCCACAACCGTTTCCATCAGCTCCTTGTATGGCACGATCCGATCGGCATTCGCGATCAGGTGACGAAGCAACTTGAATTCAACACGGGTCAATCGAACAGGCCCGTTGGGAAACTCAGCCGTGCATGTTTCGCCGTTCAACCGAATCGCGCGAAGGACAGTCTTGGGTGTCGTCCTTAGCCGTCCTTTCGAGGGGGCTATGCGCGTCGAGACCGGATCACGGCGGTTTCTGATGACTTCGAGCTCGACGATGCGCACCAGCTCGTCCGAGAACCTCGCCACCAGAGCGCGGAGATAATCAGGAACATCGTTCATAGTGACGTCGGTACCGTACCTGGCCGCTCGACACAAGGCGATGCTCGACCAGGCCCTGCCAGCAAGCCCGGTTCCCATGTTTTGAGCCCATCGCATTTGGCCGGCATGGCGCGACCCAAAAAGGAGGCATGAGGTACTTCGCTTCACGTCTGACAGTCCGGACGAACGTGCCGCTGCGGCATCTCGATGCGTCACCGCGCGAAGGGTCCAGCAACGATGTCGAAGCGCTACCCCACCCGGCCTTCTCCGCGCTCCCGCGTGATACAGTCCGACGGGTTCCACGACGAAGAACTGACCGCAGCGCACGCGGATTCAGCTGATGTCGACCTCGGCTATGGGCAATCGGAACCAGAAGCGCGCCCCCTTTCCGACTTCGCTCTCGACCCCGATGCTCCCACCGTGTTCTTCGACGATCTGCTTGGCGATAGCGAGGCCGAGTCCTGCGCTTCCGGGGCTTCCCCCGGGCGCCTGGACGTGACGGTCGAAGATGGACATCCGATATTCCGGCACAATCCCCGGACCTTGGTCGCGCACTTCGAACTCGATGGCCCCATTCAGTTGTACCGCGGCCGCGGTGACGACGTCGCTCGGCTTGGAGTGGTGAATGGCATTCGTGAGAAGATTGTCGAGCACGATGCCGATGCGTTCACGATCGACCGACACGGCGGCCAATCCCGGCAAAATTTCGGTCTTGACCTCGACCTGGCGAGCCTCTGCCTCGCTCTTGGTCGATTCGACGGCGTCAGCGACGAGATCGCTGGGCGGCACGAGCGATCGGTGCAGCTCGAGCTCACCGCCGCGCATTCGCGACGCGTCGAGCAGCTCGTCGACGATATTTTGCAGGCGCTCGCAGTCTTCTCGTGCTCCGAACAAGAGGTCCTCCTGCTTCGGCAAGAGGGGCCCCACCGATCCCTCCGAGACGAGGTGAATGGCCATCTGAATCGACGTCAGCGGCGTGCGAAACTCGTGCGCTACCGTGGCCACGACATTGCTCCGCAGCTCGTCGAACCGCATGAGACGGGTCACGTCTTGAAGCACGATCGTGGTTCCCGCGATGGCGCCGTCTTCGTCATAGACGGGGCTCGCCCGCGCCAAGAGATCCTTGGAGCCTTCCGACGTCTCGATCTTCACCGCCTCTTCGGTGCCTTTGGGCAAATACGATCCCTTGCCGCCTAGAACGAACCCTTGCACCCTCTCGATCACGCTGCGCAGCGCAGGAGGTACGGCGCCCGTCCAATCGGTGGCTGCCGCATCGAGATGCACGGCGAGCGTGCTTTCGGCGACCCGATTGCACTGCACGAGCTGTCCATCTACCGTGACCACCAATACGGGATCGGGAATGCTGTCGATGGCAGCTTGCAAATTCTGTTGAGCCTGAAGGAGCTGACCAAGCGAGCTCTTTTGGTATTTACGAAGCTTCTCGGCCATCTCGTTGAAGTCGCGACCGAGCATGGCGACCTCGTCCTTACCCGTCACCACGGCCTTCACCCCGAGATCGCCCTCTCCAATCCGTCGCGCGGCCGTGCTCAATACCGATAGCGGACGAAGAAGCCGCGACATCCATGTGGTCGACGCCAGGATCGCAAGTAGGCATCCGGCCAAGCTCACGGAGAGCGCGATCTGGGTGGCCCGCTGCGCCGCGCGCCCGGTCTGGGCGCTCTTCTGCACCATGGCGTCTTGATTGAGGTCGAGCACGACGTCGGCGGCATCCTTGACGGCAATGAACCTCGGCAAGAGACTACCGTAGTAGAAGTCGACTTGCGCGGTCCCCGTCAGCGTTCGAAATTTGTCGAACTCCGGGAGGTACTCGGTCCAACGCTGTCGCAGCGTCGTCGTGGCATCCCGTTCACCCCGCTCGGTGATGTTGGCCTCTTGGGCGGCGAGCTCGCTTTCGAAGCGGTTTCTGGCCGCCGATTCCTGCCGAGCCGCCATGTCACCGCGCCCGGTCAGCATGAACAGGGCCGAGCTGTCGAGGCGTTCGACGGCTTCCTTCATGCGCTGCGCCGCGAGAACACTGCGATAGTTTTCCTTTAGGATGTGTTGGGTGCTCCTGCCGAGCGACGACATCATGCGATGGTCGACGGCGAGGCTGACCACGAGCGCGGCCAAGAGAGGCGACAAGGCCAACAGCAACTTGAGTTGCAGCTTCATCGGCGCTCCTGCATCGAGACGATATGCACGTCGAACCCCTCCGCTTCGCGCACGAGCCGCATCGGGACGGAGCGGCCCAGCAGTTGTCGCCACCAAGGCTGGTTCGAGCGCCCGATGATGATCTGTCCCACGCCGTGCGCCCGCGCGAAGTCGATGATGGCCTCCACCGGATCGGCGCCCTTGATCCTCACTACCTCCGCGCCGAGGTCCTTCGCCAGCTCGATGTTGTCGAGAAGGTGGCGCTGTGCTTCCGAGTCGATTCGGTTGGGCGCTTCGCGGGGGGTTTCGACATACACGACGAACCAATCCGTGTTCAAGCGCCCGGCGGCGCGCGAACCTCGGCGCAGGAGCGTCATCGCATGAGGCGGGTACGACGACATGCACACCATGACGCGCCCCCGATCGGAGGCGAACGAAGCTTGCTCGGCGCGCCTCTGATGCGCGCCGAAGCTCTTCTCGAGGCTCTCCGCCACCTCGCGCAGGGCGAGCTCGCGGAGCGTAGCGAGGTTGTCGTTTCGGAAAAAATTCTCGAGCGCGCCCTTCACTTTCTCGGGAGCGTAGATCTTGCCCGCGTTGAGGCGCTCGACGAGGTCGTCGACATCGAGATCCACGTTGACGACCTGGCTCGCATACTTGAGAAACCCGTCGGGCACCATCTCGCGCACGGTGACGTGGGTCGTGCGCGCGACGAGGTCGTTGAGGCTCTCGAGGTGCTGGATGTTCATCGCACCGATCACGTTGATGCCGGCTTCGAGCAATTGGACGACGTCCTGGTACCGCTTGCGGTTCTTGCTTCCGGGCACGTTCGTGTGGGGTAGCTCGTCGACGATGGCGACGGCCGGCGCTCGAGCGAGCACGGCTTCGAGGTCCATTTCTTCCACCACGACGCCTCGATGCTCGAACTTGCGGCGCGGAATCACCTCGAGATCGTGAACGAGCGCCTGCGTTTCGGCGCGCCCGTGCGTCTCGACGAAGGCGATGACGACATCGACGCGGCGCTTGGCGAGCGCGTGGGCCTCCTCGAGCATGCGGTAGGTCTTACCGACGCCGGCCGCGAAGCCGAGGTAGAGCTTCAGCTTGCCGCGCTTGCTTCGCTCGACGATCTCGAGAAAGTCTTCGGGGCGAGCATGCGGCCTCTCCTCCATGGTTCAGTCACTTCTGGACCTCGACATGCCCGTCCGCAGGAGTCGAAGGTGGCGGCGGAACAGGCGCCGGTGCTCCGAATTGATGATCGAGCGCGAGGTTCACGACGAGGAGGTTCACTTTAGGCTCGCCGAGCACACCCATCTCTCGTCCCTCGATCTGGGCGTCGAGAACGCTGGCCACACGTTCATACGCGATGTTGCGCGCCTTGGCGATACGCGCGACCTGCCATGCGGCGGCCTCCGGGGAGAGGTGCGGGTCGAGTCCGCTGCCGGAGGCGGTCACCAGGGCATCGGGGACCGGACCCTCGGCGTTGGGGTTTTCCTTTTTCAATCGCTCGACGTCGGCGAGCACGCGCTCTTTCAGCTTGTTCGACGTGGGACCCAGGTTGGAGCCCGACGAGGCCGTTGCATCGAATCCGTTCTGTCCGGCAGCCGATGGTCGCGATTGAAAATAGGCAGGGTTGGCGAATGCCTGGCCGATGAGCTCCGAGCCGACGATCTTGCCCTGGTGCTCGAGGAGACTTCCGCTGGCTTTGGCGGGGAAAAGCAACTGAGAAATGCCGGTCATCCCGAGCGGATAAATCAACCCCGTGAGGACGAGTGTGAAGAGCGTGGTGCGGAGCGCAACGACGACGATGTTCATCATGACTTGACCTAGACCAATCCAACGAGTTGAAGGGCGACGTCGATGATCTTGATACCAATGAACGGGGCGATGAGGCCTCCGACGCCATAGATCAGCATCGAGCGACGAAAGAGCGCCGCCGCTCCGAGAGGCCGATATTTCACGCCGCGCAGCGCGAGCGGAATCAACAGAATGATGATGATGGCGTTGAAGATGACCGCGGAGAGCACGGCGCTGTACGGAGAAGCAAGGCGCATGACGTTGAGCGGCGCCATCTCTGGGAACACCGTCATGAAGAGGGCGGGGAGAATGGCGAAATACTTGGCGACGTCGTTGGCAATGGAGAACGTCGTGAGGGTTCCTCGCGTCATCAAGAGCTGCTTGCCGACCTCGACCACTTCGAGCAGCTTCGTCGGGTTCGAATCGAGGTCGACCATGTTGCCGGCTTCTTTGGCCGCTTGCGTTCCGGTGTTCATCGCCACGCCCACGTCGGCCTGCGCCAGCGCCGGCGCATCGTTGGTCCCGTCTCCCGTCATGGCGACGAGCTTGCCCTTGGCTTGCTCGGTGGAGATGAGCTTCATCTTCGTCTCAGGCGTGGCTTCGGCGAGAAAGTCGTCGACGCCTGCCTCGGCGGCGATGGCCGCGGCCGTGCGAGGGTTGTCGCCCGTGACCATCACGGTGCGGATACCCATCGAGCGAAACCGCGCGAACCGCTCTTTGATCCCGCTCTTGACGATGTCTTTCAGGTGCACGATGCCGAGCGTCTCCTTGCCATCGGCAACGGCGAGCGGTGTCCCCCCCGAATCGCCGATGCGAGCCGCAAGCTCGTCGAGCTCGGGCGACACCTTCCCTCCGAGCGCGACGACGTAGGCGCGGATGGCGTCGACAGCGCCCTTGCGGATGGAGCGCGTTCCGATGTCGCATCCACTCATTCGGGTCTGGGCAGTGAAGGGGATGAACTGGGTGTCCTGATCCGTTCCCGCTTGCAGATGAACGTTGTACTTTTCGCTGGCCAACGTCACGATCGAACGTCCCTCGGGCGTCTCGTCGGCGAGGCTCGAGAGCTGGGCGGCTCTTGCGAGATCGGAAGCGCTGGTGCCGTGAAGCGGCAAGAACTCGGTCGCCATGCGGTTGCCGATGGTGATGGTGCCCGTTTTGTCGAGAAGAAGCGTATCGACGTCGCCGGCCGCTTCGACCGCGCGTCCGCTCATGGCGATGACGTTCTTGCGGAGCAGGCGATCCATGCCGGCGATGCCGATGGCCGAGAGCAGGCCGCCGATGGTGGTGGGGATCAGGCAGACGAGCAGCGCCACGATGGCCGTCGCCGTCAGGCCAACACCGGAGTAGAGCGCCAGCGGCACGAGCGTCACGCATGCGAAGAGGAAGACGAGGGTCAGGCCCACGAGCAGAATGTGGAGCGCGATCTCGTTGGGCGTCTTTTGCCGTGAAGCGCCCTCGACGAGCGCGATCATGCGGTCGAGAAATGATTCGCCCGGGTTGGCGCTGATGCGAACGACGATCCGATCGGAGATGACTTTGGTGCCGCCGGTCACGGCCGAGCGGTCGCCGCCGCTCTCGCGAATGACCGGCGCCGACTCGCCCGTGATGGCCGACTCATCGACCGAGGCGATCCCTTCGGTGACGTCGCCATCCCCCGGAATGATCTGACCTGCTTCGACGACGACGTGATCGCCCTTGCGAAGCGTGGACGCCGAGACTTCTTCTTCGCGACCGTTCACGACCTTTCGCGCCTTGGTGTCCTGCCGCATTTTGCGGAGCGACGCCGCTTGTGCCTTGCCGCGACCTTCGGCCACGGCCTCGGCGAAGTTGGCGAACAAAACGGTAAACCACAGCCAAGCCGTCA
>DATEMX010000107.1:0-2040 GCA_035275365.1 Polyangiaceae bacterium
AGACTCCACCGAGGCGTTTGCCATCGAACTCGGCGACGCGCCGGGCTCGACCGCGCTCGAAGCGCCGGCGCGCGAAATCGCAAGCCCTCTTGCGGCGGCCCAGTCTCGCTCGACCCACGAGGCGGCGCCACCTCATTCGTCCCACGAGACGAGGGCGCAGACTCCTTCGGCGGGCCGGCCACCGCCTTCCGAACCCACCGCGCCGAGCGGCGACCCCGGAGCATTCGCCGTCGATCCGCGGGCGACCGAGCCAGGATCTTCGTCGAAATCGGCTGGCGAGGTCGTCGATCTCCACATTGCCGAGGGCGATTGGTCCCATTGGGTCGATCCGACGGCGCCCGTCGCGAGAGCCGGCCCTGGCGCTCGACGCTCCGTCGCGCCCGTCAGCACGACGGGAGGCCTTGCCGAAGCTCTCGCGGTGCACGACCAAGAAGTGGGCCTCGGCCCCGCCGGGGCGGTATTGTCGGCAGCCCGCGACGCTGCTCACTCCGACGTAGCGCCGGCCATCAGCACGGCCAACCTCAGCGTCACCCTGCTGGCAACAGGTGAAGCGATCGTCGCCCTCACGGGCGCGACCTCGCACGGCGAGGCGTGGAAGCAGGTAGCCACGCACATGGAAAGGGCTTTGAAGAAGCGCCCCGCGCGCATTGCGGGCGAGCACGCGGGGCTCCGGATCGATCTCGAGATTGCAGCGGAGGAGCGATGGCCCAATGGAGCGCGCGTCAAGTCCGAGGGCCCCTACCTCGCGCTGTCCGGAGGCTCGATAGCGGCAACGGACGAGGCGAAGGAAGGGCTCGCAAGACGCAATCTGGCTGCGCTACCGCCGCCCGGCAGCCCTGTCGAAAAACCTTCGCAGGCGCTCAATGTCGATCTTCCCGGGCTTTGGCTGAAAGGCCGGGGAAAGGTCTGCGAATACCAAGTGGGCCTGACCCCATTGGGGCTCGCGCTCACGGGCGGGTGCGATCCCTCCAACATCGGAGCGCCGCCGGCGCGCGTCGTCTCGACGCGCGTCCTCCGTCAAACGTTGTTCTGATTCGCCACACGTTCGGCACGGCTCCGTCAAAAGTCGGAGCCGCACGAGGATTCGTTTTCGGGCAGCGCTTCTGTGATAGCCAATGAGAAAGCCTCGTTTCGAGGGCCGAGGAGCTCCCACTTGTCTGTCGCCAAATCGATGCAAAGCGGTACTCACCCGCAGTTGTCCGACGACTTCGCGTCCCATTCCCATTCCTTCGACAACACAGATCCTCAACGGGAATCGTGGCCTCCCATCAATTCAGAGCGCGCTCGCCTCCCGCATCTGCTCGAGCTCATTCTGGACAGCATTGGCGATGGCGTCACCGTCGAAGGCCGCGACGGAGCGCTCGTTTACGCCAACAGCGTCGCGGCGAAGTCTTGCGGGTTCGAATCGTCGGAGGACATGGTTCGAGCCGACCACGAGGTGTTCTTCGCTCGTTTCGAATTCGCAGACGAGGACGGGCGCGTTTTCACGCGTCACGAACTCCCCAGTCGGCGCGCGCTCCGCGGACTCGACACGCCGTCGCTCGTTCTTCGCATTACCGAACGCGCGACGGGCCACGTTCGCTGGGCGCACCTGACGACCAACGTCGTCTTGGCTTGCGATGGCCAACCCGAGATTGCCATCAATATTTGGCGAGACGTCACCGCGGCGCGGCGCCGGCGCAGCGGAGCTCGCCTCCTCGGCGAGGTGTCCGCGAGCACTTACGGCGCCGCCGACGCGAGCGAGATGCTGAGCGGCGTCGCGGAGCTCTTGGTACCGCGCTTCGGTGATTGGTGCGCCATCGATCTCATCGAGGGCGATGCGCTGCGGCCTGTGGCGTTGGCCCACCCCGATCCGAGCAAAGCCGCCATCGCCCGCCGGCTGCGCGAGCGCCACTCCCCCGATTGGAAGAGCGGTAACGGAATCGGCGGCGTCGTGCGCAGCGGGCGCGGTCTGCTCTTCCCGACACGCGACGCCGGCGGCGAAGAGAGCCCTCAGCAATTGCTTTTCTTGCGCGCGCTCAAGATGCGTTCGGCGATGGC
>DATEMX010000108.1:0-6784 GCA_035275365.1 Polyangiaceae bacterium
GACGGTGCAGTGAAGCTCGCGCGCCGCGAAGAGTTCGCGCAGCAGCGCGCCCGTGCGGTTGCCGCCCAGCGGATTGGCGGTGAACGAATTCTCGCCGACGAGAGCGGCCAGGGCGCGCTCCATCTCGCCGCCTTGGCCGCCGAGCCACGCCAGAGCGTCGCCTTGGATTTGGATCCGATCGGCCATTGTCCGCTCCCGTATGTTTAGCACCACTGCCGCAGACTTTGGCCGGAGCAGATCACGATCGTCCGAAATGGTCGAGACCGAACATGCCGGAGGGACCTTTGGCTAGCGCGCGCTCTCGTCGTTCACGCGAGCGTGGTCGAGCAGGATCGACGTGAGGCTCGATCGAACTTCGTCCTGGCAAGCCACCTGAGCGGTGCTGAACTCGAATTGACCTTGGCTCCAATCGAGCACCTCCTCGAGCCGTTGGCGCGACGTCCGCGTGGGGGACGAGCCGTCGATCTCGACCTTGAGGGGTCTTCCGGCGTCGATGTGAATCTTGGCGGTGTGCGCGCCGAAGAGGCTGAGAATCCCAGTCTTTTTCTCGAGTTCGAGGAACGAGAGGACGGAGGGCAACGACACCTGTTCGATGTCGCCGCGCAGCGTTTTTTGAGCGATGACGACTTCGCTCTTCGGTGCTGCTTCGGCGCCGCGCATAGGCCGCTTGAGCCGCGCGACGACGCGCTCTACGCGCACCACGAGCTCTTCGGGGCGCGACGGCTTCGGCACGAAGTCGTCGACGCCGAGCTGGTAGCCTTTGAGGCGTTCGTCTTCACCGCGCAGACGCGTGAGAAATAGCATCGGTACCTGGTCGAGCTGCGGGCGAGAGCGAACGATGCGGACGAGCTGCCAGCCGTCCATACGCGGCATTTGCACGTCGCAAAGGATCACGTCGGGAGGATCCTTCAAGCACGCCGCGAGGGCGTCGACGCCGTCGCAGGCCGTGCGCACGTTGTCGCCCCGATCGCGGAAAGGCTTGGCGGCGGCCTCGCGCGAGGACAGATCGTCGTCGACGACGAGCACGTTGAGCGGTTGGGTTCGGCTCGGCCTTGGTTTGTCGATAGCGTCGACGCTCCGCTCGGCGATGAAGCGACCGATCTGCGACAACGCTTCTTCATCCAGGTCGAGAAACTGCACGCCCATGCCTGGGGTCTTGCCGGTGCGCTCGGCGGTCGCTTGATCGCGGATGTAGACGATGCGGCAGAGGATCGTGCGCTCTCCGCCGCCGTCGGGTAGCTCGAGCTGGAGTCGTATCGTCGAGTTGACCGGCAAGGGCTGATCGCTAGCGAGGAACATTCCACCCTTCGACAAGTCGGCGCTGTAAGCGACGACGAGTTGATCGAGGGTCGAGTACCGAACCCGAAATGCGCCTTCCACCGGATGATGCTCCCTTGCGCGATCGGCCGTCAGTGTGGTCTCTCCATCGCGGCGAAACATCGCATTCAATCGTAAGCCTAACACTACTACTGCAGATTTCTCGCTACCAGATGGGTCTGTGATTTCCCGGGTTTTTCGGCGCGATGTCATCTGTGATAGAAACCCACATTGTAGACCAATGGAATCTTCGAGCTCGCAGCGGGTGAGACGCTCTTCGGTTTTCGCCTTCGTGGGTATGTTGCTCGTGGCGGATTCGGCGTCGGCCGCGGGCCCCTGGGTGGACAGGTCGATCACCCTTCCTCGGCACGACTGGGCTTTCAACTTTGGTCTCGGCGTTGCCCACATTCCCCAAACGATGGGGCCTGGAATCAATTTCGAAGGATCGGTGGGGGTCACGCGGCACTTCGAGCTCGGCTTTCGCTCAGGCTTGCGATTTGGTCGGGCAGGGCAGGGCGGCGACGCCGATCTCTATGGGCGTCCGTTCGACACGGAGACGTACGGCGAAGGCAGCGATCTCCTCGCCAATCCCGAGTTTCACCTTCGTGGCGCAGTGGTCTCGGGCGACGTGATCGAGGTCGCGCTCGAGGGGCGCGTCTATACGCCCATGAGCGACGGGCTCGGCGTCATGTTCGGTGTTCCGCTCGCGCTCCACGTCGGGCGCGTCGCTCGGCTCGACACGGGCGTCTACATTCCCGTGCTCTTCTACGATCCCAACACCGAGACCACGGTGAGCTTTCCCTTTCGTCTGTGGCTCCAGCCGAGCGATCGCTTTTGGTTCGGGCCCATGGCCGGTGTCCGTTTTCACAACCGGAACACCAGCTACACCACGGTGCCCGTGGGCGTGGGCCTCGGCTACAGCGGGTCGCGCGCCCTCGATTTCAAGACGCAGTTCCTCTGGAACGACGCGTCGCACGGCGCGAGCGAGTCTTGGGGCTTCGGTGCCGGCATCGAAGTGCGCATCGAGTAGCGCGACGGCGCCGATCGGAACGGCGCCGGCCTGATGACGTCGATCGACTGAAGCGCTTCGGTCATATCCGCCTGGGGCGCCATTTTCACCGGTGCCCGAGTGGCTCGCCGCCTGGTCTCAAGTGATACGCCATGCTAAACGTCGCGCATGGCTCGAATGGTTCAGTGTGTGAAGCTTCAACGTGAGCTCGAAGGTCTCGACAAGCCGCCCTTCAAAGGCCCCCTCGGCCAGCGCGTCTTCGATACCGTCTCCAAAGAGGCGTGGAGAATGTGGCTCGAGCACTCCAAGATGATCGTCAACGAGTACCGGCTCGATCTCGTCAGCCCGCAAGGCCAGAAGGTCTGGATGGATCAGCTCGAGAAGTACTTCTACGGCGAGGGCTCGGCGGTCCCCGCCGAGTTCGTGGCGCCCAAAGAAGGCAAGTAGCGCGGCCGGCGCTGCTTCGGCAGAGATCTGCGGGAGATCCACGGAGTTCGTAGCGAACGCTGGCGAGAGCGCGCGGGGTGCCGCACGCTCTCGCCGGCGTTCTTCGATCTACGAGCCCGACGACTCCTTCAGGGTAACGGGACCCACGCTCGAGCACGTGGCGCCCGAGAGGCGCTTTTGGCTGGTGCGTTCGAACGCGTCGCAAACGTCGCGTGAGACGTTGGAGCGGATGCCGCAGCCGCCGGCCGCATAGGATTGCATCCACGTGCGCGGCGAGCCGTGACAACTTTCTTTGGCACGACGAAGGACGTGAAGGCCGAGCCTGATCGCGAGCCGACGATCCTCGCAGATCTCGGTCGCGCTGTGTCCTTCGTAGTTCGGCCCGCGCATGACCTGGAGCAATCCCACCGAGCGACCGTTGTCGCCTTTACTGCGCGCGCCTTTGCAGACATCGACGTCTTTACGAAAACCCGACTCGTGCCACGCGATGGCGCTGAGCAACGCACCCGTTGCCTCGCGCCCCGCTGGGCCCGCGAAGAGAGGAGGTTCATTCTCGTCCATGACGACTGCGCTGATGTCGTCGGCAATCGATTCGTAGCGTTGCTGTGCGTCGGCGAGCGGCTCCTTGGTGTAGCTGCGCCGCTGGACGCTCGGGTGAAGCAGATCGATCATGATGGCAAGAATCAGTGCTTTGAGCATGGCTTCTCTCAACCCCCGCGGAGTGGGAAACGATCAATGGGCTTCGCACAGGGGAATCGCGTCGCGGTGCGTGCGGAGCCGAACGAGCTTGGTGCCTTAGCAAGCGGTGTACCGAAAAGGCTGCCTGGTCCACCATGCACACGAGCTCGGGTCGATTGTTTGGAGTCGAACGAGCGAATCGATCGCATGATTGAAAAAGCGTTACCTTCTCGCGCAGCGTGTGTATCCGCGCTGTACGCCGAATGAGCGGCGCTTAGGACAATCGTGGAAAAATGCTTCTTCGCACCTCGTGTTCGCCTAGGGTTGATGTGTCGTCGAATTGACGCTGCGAACAATCGTTCGCGCAACACCCTCTGGGGGCCTGGGACTCTAACCAGAACAGGCCGTAAAATCCAGGAAAACGCCTAGAGGATAGGCTGCCGGACGCACGAAGTGCCCGCAAATCGATGGTTCCCGGAGGGGATTCTCGTCAGCGAAGCGGCTCACGAAAGAGCGCAGTGAGGAATCCGCAAATCAGCGTGCGCCGAGAAATCCAGTAGTTTTCGTGTGTTCTCAGCGTGTCTTCAAACGGAGAATGAACTGACGAAGCGGCGCAGGGTTTTTTTCCACAAACCGTTGGTTGCCGGTCTTCAGGGTCGCGCGAGCGGCTGTTCTCGCGATTTTTTTCACGCCGGCGGGTGCGATCGCGGGGTCATACCTACGAAACGATGCCGAGGCGCTTGCCGACGCGGTGAAACGCAGTCACCGCGAAATCGATGTCCTGCTCGCTGTGGGCCGCCGAAATTTGCACGCGGATACGGGCCATACCTTTGGGAACAACGGGGTATGAAAATCCGATCACGTACACGCCTTCGCCGAGGAGCTCCGCCGCTGCTGCCCGGGCGAGCTTCGCGTCGCCGAGCATGATCGGAACGATGGGGTGAGATCCTTCCGCTATCGTGAATCCCGCGTGCGCGATCTCGAGGCGAAATTTCTCCGTATTGCGGAGGAGGGTTCGCCGCGGACTCGGGTCGGCCTCGAGAAGGGCGAGCACCTCCAGCGTGGTAGCCGCAATCGAAGGCGCCAGCGTATTTGAAAATAGGTAGGGCCGCGAGCGTTGTCGCAAGAGCGCAATCGCCTCGGCTCTGCCCGAAGTAAAGCCGCCCGACGCGCCGCCGAGCGCCTTGCCGAAGGTGCCGGTCACGAGGTCGACGCGTTGGGTGACACCAAACTGCTCGGGCGTGCCACGGCCCGTAGGGCCTATGAACCCGGTGGCGTGCGAGTCGTCGACCATCACCATGGCGTCATGGCGGTCGGCTAAATCGCAGATGGCGTCGAGCTTGGCTAGGTGGCCATCCATGGAGAAGAC
Organism: Polyangiaceae bacterium; assembly: GCA_035275365.1. GTDB lineage: Bacteria > Myxococcota_A > Polyangia > Polyangiales > Polyangiaceae > DASWDH01. The sequence continues at coordinate 4,821 of DATEMX010000108.1, forward strand.
ACCGTCGGTGGCGATGAGGCGAAGGCGCCGATCTCTGGTGGAACGGAGCGCGGATTCGAGTGAGTTCATGTCGCCGTGTGCATAGCGAAGGCGTCCCGCCTTGCAGAGCCGAATGCCGTCGATGATCGAGGCGTGGTTGAGCTCGTCGGAGATGACGGCGTCGTCGTCGGAGAGCAGCGTTTCGAAGAGGCCGGCGTTGGCGTCGAAGCACGACGAGTAGAGGATGGTGTCGGCCGTTCCCAAGAACCGCGAGAGGGCGCGCTCGAGCTCGCAGTGAACGGTCTGTGTGCCGCAGATGAAGCGCACAGACGACAGGCCGAAGCCGAAGGTGTCGAGCGCGCGCTTGGCGGCCTCCACGACGCGCGGGTGCGCCGCGAGCCCGAGGTAGTTGTTGGCGCAGAAATTCTTGACGTCGCTCTCGCCGGGATGGTCCGCGGTGCGGACGCGCGCTCCCTGCGGGGTGGTGAGGACGCGCTCTTCCTTGAAGAGGCCAGCTTCGGTGATTTCGCGCAGCGTGGATTCGTAGAGCTTGGCGGCTTTCGAGAACATGGTCCCTCGCCGTTTGGTCGTTTCTTGCCTCAGAATTGCAAGAGCACCTTGGGGAACGCCAGGATGCGCTCGCCGAAATCTTTCTCCGAGAACGATCGCGCGGGCACGATCGTCCCTTGGCCTCGCTCGAGGATGGTGTCCCACACCATGTCGTGGAGGTTCGGGTCACGCGACTCCAAGAGCTGCCTGGTGATGTGCCACGACTCGAAGAGGCGCCGCCCTATGACCGAGTGGAGCGAGATGCCGTCGACGATGAGGCGGTCGAAGTTCTCGATGACGGCGTCGCCCGTCTTCAGACCGAACAGAATGACGTCTCCGCCGCGGCGAACGCAGGCGATGGCGTTGTTGACGCTCGAGTTTTGCCCCGTCATCTCGAGGGCGACGTCGACGCCGACGCCGTCGGTGAGGGCACGAATTCGCGAGGTCAGCTCGCGATCGTGCTCGAAGACGCCGGGCGCCGTGTTTCGGGGTGAGAGGACGACGTCGGCGCCCAGCGTCGTGGCCATGGCGGCGTGGTTCGCGAGCGGCTCGACCCCGACGATGAGGCTCGCGCCGAGGGCGCGCGCGATGGCTACTGCGAAGAGGCCTATCGTGCCGCACCCGACGATGGCGACGCGCTTTCCGCGGAGGTTGACCTTGGTGCAAGCGTGGACCGCGTTGCCGAAGGGCTCTTGGATGGCCGCGACTTCGGGCCGGATCTTGTGCACGTCGGTGCGCCACAATGCTTTGGCCGGCAGCTTGGCGTATTCGGCGAAAACGCCGTCGTCGCTGATGCCGATGATCTTGTCGTCCGCGCAGACGTGGGAATCGCCCACGCGACACTGGTAGCAAACGCCGCAAACGATGTGGCTCTCGGTGGACACGAGGTCACCCACTTCGAGGCCGTACGTCCGCTGGCCATCGGCGCCCACGGCGACGACCTCGCCGAGCAGCTCGTGCCCGATGACGCGGACGTCGGTCTTGTCGCGATCGAGCGAGCCCTCGATCATGTCGCCAAAGGCGCGGCGAAACCAGATGCCTCTGTCGGAACCACAGAACCCGGCGTAGCGTGTTTTCACGAGCACGCGTGAGCGGTCGCGGTAATCCTCCGCCTCGTCCAGCCGGGGCCGGGCCACCTCAGCCGGCAAGAGCCCTCGTGTGGCGCTCCAGGGCCCGCGCCGCCTGTCATACGTAAGTGCCCACATCTTGTCGGCCATGCCCCCCAATGTACCCCGTAACGCTCCCCGCGCCGGCGGTGTGACGCATGGACTGCCGCGCCTGGAAATGATCCCAGTCTTCGCCAAGGCCGCCAAGGCCGCCAAGGCCGCCAAGGCCGCCAAGGCCGCCAAGGCCGCCAAGGGGCTGGGTGGGGTGGTCGTTGCTGTTGGTGACTGGTGGGGTGATGGCTCTCGAAGAAAGCGGCTGAGATTTCTGGG
>DATEMX010000109.1:0-3210 GCA_035275365.1 Polyangiaceae bacterium
TCGCGCGTCGCATCGCCTCCATGACCACGGCGCCCATCGAGACGGCGGAGCTCAAGAGGACCATGCGGCCGGCCTCGATTTTGGCCATGTCGAGGATGGTCTCGATGAGCGCCAAGAGCTCGCGTCCGCTTTGCTCGATGAACCCGAGGCTCTCGCGCTGCGCCGACGAGAGAGGCTTTTGTCTGACGAGCCCGGCGAAGCCGAGGATCGAGTTGAGGGGGCTCCGCAGGTCGTGGCTCACGCTGGCAAAGAGCAGCGAACGCAGCCTTCGAGCCGCGTCGCGCGCTTCGATGGCGCGCTCTTGGGCGCGAGCGAACACGCGAAACCGCGCCGCCAGCGTGTCGATGGCGCGGTTCAGCGCGCCGACCTGGGCGTAGCGCACGGGAACTTCGAGTGGCCGATCGCCGCGGAGGACCTCCTCGTTGCCCAAGAGACGGACGCGTTCGGTGGCGTGCGAAAGATCGCTCGAGAGCGAGCGCCCGAGACCGAACCCCAGCATCGACGCCAGCCCGACGGCGAAGATGGCGATGGCGAGGTCGGGGTAGGCGATGGGCCTCGCGGAAGTCAGACGAAAGCGAATGTTGGCCGAGCCCTCGTCGAGGGGCGTCGTGAGCGAGACGCGTCCGTCGTTGCCCCGCTCGACGGCGAACTTGAGGGGACGGGCCTCGTAGTGGAGCGCGAAGCCGAGCTCGCGCGCGGCGTCGATCGCTTCGGCTCGGCCCGCCTCGGCGACGGCGCCGCCGGACGCGTCGAGGGCCACGCGGGCAACGACCGCTGCCGTTCGCTCGCGACTCTCGGCGTCGAATTTTCGCACGTGCGCGTGCGCGATGAGCGACGAGCCGAGCGCCACGAAGACCACGGGCGTCGCGATGGCCAACAGCAGCCGCCAGACGACGCGCTTTTGGGCTTTACCGCTGGTCTCCGCCTGCTCGAGCAGGCCTGCGAGCGCGTCGGGGTTGGCGATCTCGAGCACCCGGACCACGGCGGTGCGCATGGTGACGTAGAGCGGCAGCGCTGCAGCCGCGGAGATGATGACGCTGAGAAGCGCGATGCTGAAGGCCGTGTCGAAGTCGAGCAGCGCCGGTCGGAAAGGCGTGAGGAGAAAGAGCCCGACGGCGCTGGCGACGAGCGTGAGAAAGAGCGCCGTGACGTGCGCCGGCACCGAGGCGAGACGAGCCAGATCGCGGGTATCGATGGCCGAAGAGCCGAGCGCCAGGGCTCGGAGCAGGAAGCGGTGTGGCCGAATGCGGATGCGCGTGAGCAAAAAGCAAAGAGCGCTGAGGGGCGCGAGGGCTCCGAGCGCAAAAGTGGCCGCCGCGCGAGCGATGACGTCGTCGAGGAGCAGAAATTGCGGCCCCAGCGCGGTCAGCGCGGCGAAGAGCGTGGCCCCGAACACGAGCTCGGCGCGCAAGATGCGCTGCGGGAGGCGCGCCGCCGCGGCGCTCATTCGACCTCTTCGGCGAAGGCCTTCAACTTGAAGGTGAACCGCGAGCCGTGTCCCTGCGTGCTGGCGAGCTCGATTTCTCCCCCGTGCATCGCCACGAGCCGCCGCGCGATGGCGAGGCCGAGGCCCGTACCTTTGCGCTTGGCGGCGGTGTCGCCCGCTTGCGCGTACTCTTGGAAAATGGCGGCGCGCTCGGCCGGAGCGATGCCGGGCCCGCTGTCGATAGTGTGGACGACGACTTCGCCGCCGCCGTGGTCTTCGACGACGACGCGGATGCCTCCCTTCGACGTGAACTTGACGGCGTTGCCGACGATGTTGCCGAGGACCTGGCGCAGGCGCTTGGCGTCGGCGTCGGCGATGGCGTCGCGAGGCCCCACGATCTCGATGCGCAGGTTCTTGGCCGACGCGAGCGGCCGCTGCTCACGGACGACCTCCTCGGCGATGGCGTAGACGTCGACGGCCGAGCGGCTCAGCCGAAGGCCGCCCGACTCGAGCGCCGAGAGCTCCAAGATGTCGTCGATGAGCGACCGCAGGTGGGCGGCGCTCGTGCGGATGACGCCGAGCTCTTCGCGCGTGGCATCGTCGAGGGCGCCGTCGACTTCGCTCAGCAGCACGTCGGCAAAGCCCAGGATGGCGTTGAGCGGCGTGCGTAGCTCATGGCTCAAGGCGGCGAGAAAGGCCGAACGCTCTTTGTCGAGGGCCGACGCGAACGTCAAGTCTTGCCGGTACGAGCGCTCCGCCGCCGCGAATCGATCGACCAAGTGGTTGAACGCGGCCGTCAGCACGCCCACTTGATCGAGCGCGCGGACGGGGATGGGCTCGCCGGCGGGATCGGCGCCGTCGGCGGCCATGCCGGCGATGCGCTGGCGCACGTAGGCGACGTCTTCGCGGACCCCGTTGGCGAACACGTAGCCGACGATGCCCGCCGCGCCGACGAGGAGCGCGGTGAGCGTGGCGACGGCCTTGACGAGCCCGCGCGCCTCGGAGGGCGTGACGGGAGCGGGGACCATGGCGATGACCGAGAGCTGCTCGAGCGGCGGGCCCAGCGGCTCGACCGCGAACCTCGTTCGCCCGAGCGATGTCTCGAGGATGCCCGAGCCAGCGACCAGGCACCGCACGAGATCGGGGCGCGAAGGGGGAACGAGTGAGGCGTCTTCGACGACGTCGCCGTAGTGATTGATGAGCAAGATCTCCGCGTAGGCGCCGCGCCCCGCTCCCTCGACCACCTCTCGGCGATCTTCGCTTCCCGTGACGCGGAGCCGTGCCGCCAGCGTGCTCGCGATGGCGGCCGCTCGCAACGTCGCCGCGTTGTCACTCGTGCGCCGCAGATCGCCGACCCCCACCAGCGTGACGGTGATGGCGACCGCGATGCCCACCACGGCGACGAGCCCCGGGGTGAGGGGCAAGAGGGGAAGGCCGTCGCGCATCAAGCGTGGGCGACGCATGGACACGGCCCGAGCTTACCAGGATATGCCGCGCTCTTGGGGATTCGGGGCCCCGAAGAGCCGCGCAGCTTACGGCAAGTCCGTCGAGAGCATCCCGAAGACGGCGTGGTCGAGCCAGCGACGGTTGCAGAACTCCGCCTGCCGCAAGATGCCTTCGAAGCGAAAGCCGAGTCGCGAGATCACCAAGAGCGAGCGGTGGTTGTCGGTCGATGCTGCGACGCGAATGCGATGCGCGCCCATCTGGTGGAAAGCGAAGTCGAGCGTAGCGCGCGCGGCTTCCGTCATGAGGCCTCGACCGGTCGCCTCTTGGCGGAGCCAATA
>DATEMX010000110.1:0-2915 GCA_035275365.1 Polyangiaceae bacterium
CACCGCCATCGTCCAGCGCCAGTGGATCCTCGACTTCTGCAACGAGCTGCTCGCCCGGGGCCTCGACGACGTCATCACCTGGCAGATGCCCAGCGGCACCCGCTCGGAGGCCATCGACGCCGAGGTCGCCGACCTGCTCGCCGAGGTTTCTGGCCCCGAGCTCGCGAGCGTCGCCGACGGGCTCGAGCGGGTGTCGCTCTACGTGGGCGCCTCTCAACCCATCACGGAAGACGCCATTGCCACCTGCCTCATCCGTATGCGGCAGAGCACGGTGTGGGAGCTCATCGACGCCGTCGGACGCCGCGAGCTCGGCACCGCGCTTCGCGCTCTCGAAGACGTCTACGACGCCCGCGACCGGGGACTTCGTCTCGTAGCCCTTTTGGCGTGGTCCCTTCGGCAGCTCATCAAATTCGATGCGGCCACCCGCGCCGGCGCCTCGCCCGACGAGGCCGCGCGCCGCGCCGGAGCGCCTCCGTTCAAATCGCGGGAACTCGGGGCCCAGGTCCGAAGGCTCGCCCCGGGCGACCTCGAGCGCTGGCTGCTCCTGCTCGCCGAAGCCGACCTCGAGCTCAAGGGGTCCAAACGCCCTGCCCGGGCGACCGTCGAGGACACCGTCATGCAGATGTGCCGGGGCTGACCGACCACCTGCGCCTGGCCCCGCAGGACCGCCCAGTCTTGTGACACGGACAAAAAGGAGCTAAAAAAAGCGCCTTCGAGAAACATTTGTGCCGAACCACTGGGTGACCGGCCGATCGTGACTATACTCGAGTGGTTGTCCCGTCCGTCCTTCCACCCCTCGATTCACGCCAAACCCTCGACAGAAAAGAACGTAGGAGAGCGAGATGCACGTCCCCGTCAAGGAGATCCGGCCTCAGCTCGAAGTGCTTGCTAAGGCGCCGCTACCCACGCGCCACGGTATCTTCGAAATGCAGGTTTTTCGTTTTGGTTCGGGCCAGGCCGAAGTGCCGCTTTCCGATGAGCATGTCGCCCTGACAATGGGCGCGCTCCGCGGCCGAGCCAACGTCCCCATTCGGATTCACTCCGAGTGCATCACGAGCGAGGTGTTCGGCTCGCTGAAATGCGACTGCAAAGACCAGCTCGAGGCCGCGCAGGCCGAGATCGCGCGCCGTGGATTCGGCGCGGTCCTCTATTTGCGGCAAGAGGGCCGCGGCATCGGCCTCGCCAACAAAGTTCGCGCCTACGCGCTGCAGGCGCACGGCGCCGACACGGTCGACGCCAATCGCCTCCTCGGGCTCCCCGACGACGCGCGCCGCTACGACTCGGCCGCGGCGATGCTGGCCAACCTGGGCGTGCGCTCGGTCGAGCTTCTCACCAACAATCCCGCCAAAGAAGAGGCGCTGCGTGCGCTTGGCATCGACGTTACCGGCCGCATCCCGGTTCTCGTGCCCACCAACCCTTTTTCGGCGACCTACCTCGAAACCAAGCGCGCTCGTATGCGGCATGCCATCCCCATGGCGGCCGACATCGCGACCGGCGAAAATACCACCGATACGAGCGGGCTCCCCGCGCTCGCTCTCGCCAGCAACGACGGGAAGTGACGCCGCGACGAAAGGGGCCCTGGGCGTGACGCCAGCCGACGACTACGCCGGATGTTGCGGCTCGTGCGGAGCGTTCGTGGGGTTCGGAGCGCACCCGACCCTCGGGCTCGTGGGAACGTGCGCGCGAAGCATGCGGAGCTACCCTGTCTCCGCGAGCGGCACCTGCAGCGAATATCGGCGCCGTGGAACGGGCAACGAACGCCTCGCACCCAAGCAAGAAGCCGCGCGCGGCCGAGCGAACACGCGCGCTGTGCCCGTCGTCCGCGAAAAGCCCGAGTTACCGAAGGAGGTCGATCTCGACATGGACATGGATACATTCCGCGCAGTGCTCACGCAGGTCCTGCGCGACGAGCTCGGCGTCGGCGAACAAGAACTGGGCGGAAAGTGGCAGGGCGGCGAGCTGATTCTCAAGCCCGGCAAAGAGGGCGTCGCCGAGAAGCGTGTCCCCCTCGAGACCTTCTTTCATAAGATCGTGATGGTGCGCGACAAGCTGCGCGTCCTCGAGCAGCGCGTGAACGCGCACGCCGCGCTGAGCGACGAAGACAAGGTGGCGATGCAGCAATACATCACTGCTTGCTACGGCTCACTCACCACGTTCAACGTGCTCTTCACCGATCCGACGCGCGAAGGTTTTCGGGGCGCCACCAAAGACTGACGCTCGGGCCAGGCTGCGGTGGTAGTGTGTCTGGCGGGTGTGACTAAACTGCGTTTTGGTCGGGTCGTGAGGCAAGCGTTCGACGCGTGGCGAACCTCTCGTGACCTTTGCCTTCATCGGAGCTCGATCCGCTCTTGTGTGAAGCCAGCTCAAGAAGCGCTCAGGCTCGCGTTGGTGTGGTCAGTCGCCTCCTGCAGTGGACACGGAGCCATTGCAGAGTCGGCGACGGACAATCGGGTCGATGCTGCTGCCGTTGACTCGTCGCAAACAGGCGGTGGCGATGCTTTGTCGCTCGATGTAGCGCGCGAGGCGATCGGCTCGACGAACGCTCGCGATGCTGTGCCGTTCGATGTAGCGCGTGAAGCGATCGGCTCGACGAACGCCAACGCTGACTCGAGTATAGATCTCTTCGACGCCGCTATCGACGAAGCCGAGCCCGCTCCAACAGACGGACCGATCGGTGAAGCCGATGCACCAACGGTGGACGCTCCGCCGCGCCAAGGTGACGAAACAGCGTCATGCGGCGGCTATTGCTTCCTACGCCCCGCGAGTGCCTGGCAAGGACCTGTCGCGCTCTATGCGAGCAACGGCGCGCCGCTGGGCTGCGCCGATGCCGGCCCGCTAGTATTCGAAGGAAGCGCCGAGCTGACCGGCGAAGCGCACAGTTGCGGTTGCACTTGCTCAGCCCCCACCGGTGAGCG